>JAUXDG010000110.1 GCA_030618475.1 Gammaproteobacteria bacterium
CAGCGCCATGTAGTTTTCTACGATACCTTGCCCGGCACGGTACGGAACTGTACGGAGCCGCATACACGACGTACCTGGCTAAGGGAGGAGGCAGTGATAACAGAGTCTGACTGTTCTTCGTCACGGGTCCAACTAATTATTAGAGTAACGGTTTCCATGATCCCGTTAGCCAGTCAATCGAAGTGGCAAGCTACGCAGTCGCTTTCCTGTAGCGGCAAACACCGCGTTGGCGACTGCCGGGGCAATCGGTGGGACACCGGGCTCACCCACGCCTCCGGGTGCTTCGTCGCTATCGATAATGTAGACTTCAACTGCGGGCATTTCGGCGATAGTTAGAACAGGATAATCCGAAAACGTCGCTTGCTGCACACGACCGTTTTCAACGCGGACCTCCTCGTACAACGCCGCGGAAAGGCCAAGGGCTATCGCCCCTTCCATTTGTGCACGTATGGTGTCGGGATTGACCGTGGTTCCGCAATCGACGACACACACGACGCGATGAACATGAATCCTGTTCTCCGCCGTGACCGAGACCTCAGCTACTTGTGCGACCCAACTGCCAAAGGACTGGTACACGGCGATCCCTCGCCCGTGACCGGGCCGCATCGACAGATCCCAGCCGGCTTTTTCAGCCGCAAGGTCCAAGACACCCAGGTGACGCGGTGCATGTGTCAACAAGCGATGGCGGTACTGGTACGGGTCTTCATCGGCCGCATAGGCCAGTTCATCGATGAAACTTTCCACGACAAAGGCATTTTGTCCGGCCCCAACTGAACGCCATGGGCCGATTGGGACCTCGGCTTCCACCATCACATGTTCCTCGCGCCGATTGGCGATTGCATAGGGCACATCGATCATCCCCAGCGCCAACTCGGGCCCCACGATGCGCTGCCACCAGGCAGTGGGATTGCCATCAGCGCCCAGGGCTGCTTTTACTGCGCTGTAGTGTGCCGGGCGATAGAAGTCATGTTGCAGATCATCTTGGCGCGTCCAGACGACCTGCACGGGTCGATCAATGGTTTTTGCAAGCTGCACGGCCTCGATCACCATGTCCACTTTCAGACGGCGCCCGAAACCGCCACCGCTGAACTGCGTGTGCACATGGATCCTGCTTTTCGGCAAGCCAGTTATGCTCGCGGCCGTGTCCCGGGTATCTGTCTGGTCCTGAGTCCCAACCCAGATGTCACACCGCTCGGCATCTACCCGAGCAATACAGTTCATTGGTTCCAGCGTCGCATGCGCCAGATAACTGGTGCGATAGGCTGCCTCGACGCACTGCTGCGCCGTGGCAAATGCACGCTTGACACTACCCTTGCGGCGGATAAGTTGGCCTCTGCGTTGGGCCCGTTGTTGCAACTGCGCATGGATCGATGCTGTGCTTAGCGTTGCCAGGTGTCCAGCCTCCCATTCGATCCGCAAGGATTCACGCCCACACTGGGCCGCATAAAAATCTTCAGCCAGCACCGCCACACCGCTTTCAATTTCCTGCACGGCCTGCACGCGTGGCAGCGCCAGCGAGGCACTGGCATCGAAATATTTAACCCGTCCGCTAATGACGGGACTGCGTGTAATACTGGCGACCAGCATGTTTGGTAATCGCATGTCGATACCGTAAACGAGTTGGCCGGTAACCATGGCCGGGATATCGAGACGGAGGGCAGGGTGCCCGAGCAGACGCCACTCTTCACGCGGTGTAAGTCGTACGCGTTTCGGGGGGCTGAGTTGAGCCGCCCGGGCGGCCAACTCAGCGTAGCTCAGTGTGCGTCCGCTCGGCACATGGATGACCGTGCCCTGTTGCGTGCGACAATCCCTGATGCGCGCTCGCCAGTGACGCGCGGCGGCTCTGACCAGCATGGAACGTGCGCGGGCTCCGGCGCGGCGCAGCTGATTCCACTGCCCACGCACCGTGGTTGAGCCCCCCGTGACTTGCGACCCCAATAATGGATTCACATACACCTTGGCCACCGGGGCGAAAGTCGTACGCACCTGGGACAGATTCACCCCCAGTTCTTCGGCCACCAGCATGGCCAGTGCAGTGAGTACCCCTTGCCCCAGTTCGGAATGATTGATGGTGATGGTCACTGTATTGTCACGGTGGATGCGCAACCACGGATTCAACGCTACCCCCGCGTCCGGCGCCTGGTCCACGAGGGTGAACACTTCGACAAACTGAATCGCTTTATCACTCAGAGCCGCGGCGCGATGAATGGCACGTCGGATACGTGGATAGGTGCCGCAGCGGCACAGAACTCCGGACATGGTCGAATTGATATCCGCATCCGTGGGTTGGGGATTGTGCTTGAGCAGTGCGGCGGCCGCCAGTAATTGCCCCGGCTGACAATAACCGCACTGGGGCACCTGTTCCGTAATCCAGGCCTGAATCAGGGGATGCTTTTGTTGTGCGAGGCCTTCAATAGTCGTTATCCTGCGATCAGCAGATTTAGCCACCGGCACCATACAGGCATGGTTGGCCTCCCCATCGATCAATACCGTGCAGATTCCGCACTGGCCGACCCCGCACCCGTATTTGGTGCCCTTCAACCCCAGCGTATCGCGTAACACCCACAACAGCGGTGTTTCCGGATCCACTGTGACCGTATAAGATCGTTTGTTAACAGTGAGTTGTATCATCTTGAGGCGATGTCGACAGCCAGGCAACGACGCGCTCCGGCATGGTGTCACGGTTGGCTTGAGTGACCTCCCACAACACAACATCCGGCCGCGCTTTTACTTCCACAATAAATCCCCCACCTTTGCGTGAGATGGTCGCAACCATGAACCTGCCGGTGTCCATCAACACGCGCATTGCCTTGACGAAACGTGCCGACAGGCATTCCATTTTGCCGATCTCATCCACCAGGTAAACATCGTGTTTTTCATCTGGACGCAGGGTCTCCACGGCCAGGCGATCAATGATCGCGACGTCGACGCCATATTTACCCACCCTGTGTGTGTGCGGGAGGTCCAGGTGCGCAATTACGCCCCTCTCGCCACCGAAGCCGACCAGGCGGAACCCCTTGCGTTCACCTCGCTCCCGTATCTCCTCCGTGTAGAAGCCGGCAAGTGATTGTGCCGCCAACATGTCGGCAACAGTTCGTATCACCGTCGTCTTGCCGACACCCGGCATGCCAGTGATGAGTAGAATATGGGCGTTACGGGCTGATTCCGGCACGGTGGTTACACCAGCCGGCAGGAGGGGAAGCGTTCAGTAGTAACCGGGCGCCTCGTCCTTACCAGGGAGCACCGCTGTTGCTGATCGCCGGCACGTGGCGAGTGCATGGTTATATCCATGAGACCGAGGTTGCTGTACATTTTATCGTTTATCAGATACCCCTTTAGTCATTTCCTTGGCGGTCCAGAGCCAGCGCCACGGCGATAACTAGATAGAATTGCTGCGGGACACCCAGGACCTCCGCTCGATGCGGAATCGAAAATCTGATTCTAACGAAAAACCGGGGAACTGGGCAGCGTCCTGACCATGCGGTCTTCGCTCGAAGGCCCGTCATGAATTAGCCGGTGTCGGTAACACGACTCTCGAGCACGCAGCGGCAACTTCCGTATACAGCGGTTCGACATTCCCGCTATAACGCCGCGAGAAGTGAAAGGGGATCAGCTGTTCGACATCGGCGGTTGTAGCGATTTCACCGCAGGCGCGGGTGGTCAGGTGGCCGGTGCGCTGTGCCTGGTCAACGTCGGCCACGGCAAAGGGTGCTTCACAAAAAAATGTGTGACTGCCCTGCGCGAGCCACACCAGCCGCCGGCGGTTATCGGGACTGTCGGCAAGGTCTGTGGCGTACACTAGTTTTTTGCCGGCTTTCATGACGGTGAGCTCATCACCCAGTCGCCCCGCCAGTTCTGTCGTGCCATCGGGCAGTTCTATCGAAGCCGCGCGATCCCCTTCGAGAAGATGACGTTTGAGCGTCCCTAACCAGGGGCCGGATGGCCAGCCGTGCGCATTGAGGCGTTCCTTGCGAATGCCGATCTGCACGGGTGGCTCAAATGCAAAGGCCAGTACCGGGGTGCCGTGATCCAGGGTGGCGGCGCGCACCCGGAACGCCAGTTCATCCAGCAACACGCCATCCACGGCCGTGCTTTCGGCCTGTGGTTCAGGGGCCGCGTGTCCTGCCTGCAGGCGGAAGCGGAGCAGCCGCTCACCATGCAGTTCAGCCACCTCGAACTGTGGTCCCCCTTCGCCGATGCGATCCCAGTGCACACCGTTGATTAGACCCTGGATATTAGCCGCCAGACCGGGCGGTCCGTACAGCCGGCAGAGTGGCAAGTACCCAATGCGTGAACGCAGCAGCCATAAAAAGCCACCGATGTGATCGATGTGCGCGTGGCTGATGAACACGTCAGTCACTTGATGCGCGATGCGTGCAGACAGGCGCTCCGGTATTCCCAAATCAAACAGCAAGCTACGCCGCTGATGACGCAGCCGCAGATGCAGCAAAGGATCACCATCGACGCCGTTGACCAGCACGGCGTCCGCCACGCCCATGCGTACCAGCGGCCGTGGACCCCCCACTGCTTCGTGCGCCTGATACGGCATCACGTCCGGCGGCGGCAGGTAAGTCAGTGTTGCCGACGCGAACGGCCTGGCGGTATTCAGGTAACCCTCGGCGGTGCGCAGGGCATTACGGATTAACAGCGTGTCTATGCTTCCCCGCCAGTGCGGTGCTTTTATTCGCAGTGCACTGTCGTCCAGTGCCAGTGCTTCTCCCATGACAACCGTGCGTCCGGCGTCAAGCAAAGCGATTTGCCGGCCGGTCCAGGCCTTCTGCACGTCAAGTGGCGGCGGTGTGCCGATGAGTTGTGTCTGAGCAAGATCGATGGTGCGTTCTTCGGCATCGCCCAGCCAGGCATCCCACAGTCGCGTACGCTCGCGCGCCCGCGGTCGCTTGCCGGGCCGGTGTGCCTCTGGTGCAGCGCGCACCCAAAGCACTTCGGCCTGCAAGGCTCGCAGCTCGGCAAGCAAAGGCGGGGTCCCGCCCTCACGCACCAGCGCCAGCACCAGATCTGCTGCTGGCGCCTCCCTCAGGGCAAACAGAAGCTCGGCGGCTGCGACACCACGAACCACACCCGGCCCGTCTATCAGTAAGGTACCCGCTGTCACACGCCGCATCAGACGTCGCACGGCCTCCACCAATGGCAGACGGAAGCGCCCGGCATCCAGCGTGCACAGGGCTTCATAAGCGGTGAGTTGCCAGTCGCCGTCTTGCCAGTGACCGAGACAGACCGCGCCGGGCACGCCGAAACGGGGTGAGCCCGGATCGGCGCCAATGCACCAGCAGTTGTGCCCCTGCGCATGCAACGTACGCGCCAGTCCACTGGCGTAGGTCGATTTGCCAATGCCGGGCTGGCCGAATAACAGCACGCGCCGGTCTGTGCTGAGGGCGCGCTCGATGATTTCAGCGGGTGGCCAGGGGTGTAAGGGTTGATTAATAAGACGAGTCATAGCAGCTTCACAGTATCACTATTATCATAGGGAACCTCTTAATGTATTCGTCATTGCACCCAGAGGGCATAAACGAGGAACGACAATACCCCGCAGGATACCCTGCGGTAACGAAGCAATCTCCAAGCGCTTGATATTCCTTTGATGAGATTGCTTCGTTACGCTCGCGCCCTGAAGGATGGCGCAGACATCCTGAGGAAGTGCCCTTGGGGTGCAATGACGGGAAACATGAATCAGAGGTTCCCTCTATAATTGTTATAGCAACTGCATCCAGGTGAGAAAAGTCACAGGTAACCGGCCATGATCCAGAACTACATGCAACAAAGCACCAGGAAGGTCCTCCATACCCTGGAGCTTGCCGTTTCCGAGTTGGTCAGTCTTCGCATGAACGTGCTCACACCGGATTTCATCCTGCTGGCATTGCTGTCGCAACCGGACTCCGAAGCCACCCGAATACTGGAACACGAGCTACCCGCGCCGCAGGAAACGGTCGCTACGCTTCTGGGTCAGATCCGCCAGCATTACCAGCAGGCTGTCCAGGTACAGACCACCCAGATCGTCGCCTCACAGGAACTGGCAGAGGTCTTCCGCATCGCCTGGGAAGAAGCCAAGAAGGCGGGTGATGACTATGTCTCGACCGGCACCCTGTTCATTGCCCTGTTCGACAGCAAGGCGGGTTACACCGCCGACCTGCTGAAACAGACCGGCATGAGTGCTGAACAGGCGCGCCAGACGCTGAAGGAAATACGCGGTGGACACACAATCTCCACAGAGGATGCCGAAACCACCCTCGATGTGCTCGAACGTTATACCAAGAACCTGACCGAGATGGCGCACCGCGGCGAACTGGACCCGGTGATCGGGCGCGATGAGGAGATTGCGCAGGTGATACAGACGCTCTCCCGTCGCAAGAAGAACAACCCGGCCCTGATCGATGAAGCCGGCGTTGGCAAGACCGTCATTGTAGAAGGGCTCGCCCAACGTATCGTCGCCGCCGACGTTCCGGACACCCTGCTCAACAAACGCATTCTGTCGCTCGACATGTCGGAGATCGTGGCGGGTGCCAAGATGCGCGGTGAATTCGAGGAGCGTTTGAAAGGCGTGCGCGACGCCGTCATCAAAGCGAAGGGGCAGGTCATTCTATTCATCGACGAACTGCACACGGTGGTGGGGGCTGGCGTCGGCGGCGGTGGCCTCGATGCCACCAGCATGCTCAAGACAGCGCTGGCTCAGGGCAGCCTGCAGGTGATAGGCGCCGACACACTGGAGGAGTACCACCGCTTTGTCGAAGCGGACAAGGCGCTGGAGCGGCGCTTCCATCCCATCCTGGTGCGTGAACCCAGCGTGGAAGAGACCGTCCGCATCCTCGAAGGTATTTCCCCCCGCTACGAGAAACACCACCAGGTCACGTTCGAACCCGAGGCCCTGGAAGCGGCAGCGCAGCTTTCAGAACGTTACATCTCCGATCGAAAGTTGCCGGACAAGGCGGTGGATCTTATTGACGAAGCGGGCTCGCGCAAGCACATTCAGGTGATTTCAATTCCTCATAATATCAAGGAGATGGAAATTGAAAATCAGAAACTGCTTCAAGATAAGGTGCAGGCTTTCTATACCCAGAATTTCGAGCAAGCCGCCCGTCTGCAAATGGAGATCCTCAAGGCTGAGGAACGTCTGAAGGCAGCGCGAGAGGCGTGGGAGAGGAAACGTGGTCAGGTGGACAGTTCGGTTACCAGCGAGGACATTGCGGAAGTGGTTTCGCGCTGGACCGGTATCCCGGTCGCGCGCATGGTGGAATCGGAAGCCGAGAAGCTGGCGCGCATGGAAGATGCTCTGCACAAACGTATCGTCGGCCAGAACGATGCGGTTAACATTGTGTCTGATGCCATCCGGCGCAACCGTGCCGGCATCACCTCTTCCCGGCGGCCGATCGGCTCTTTCCTGTTCCTGGGGCCCACCGGCGTCGGCAAAACGGAACTGGCCAAGGCCCTGGCCGAATTTCTGCTGGACGACGAAACGCGTATCGTGCGCCTCGACATGTCCGAGTACATGGAACGGCACGAGGTCTCCAAGATGATCGGCGCACCTCCCGGCTATATCGGTTACGGCGAAGGCGGTCAGCTCACCGAAAAGGTGCGGCACAATCCCTATACGGTGGTGTTACTGGACGAGGTGGAAAAAGCCCACCCGGACGTATTCAACATGCTGTTACAGATCCTTGAGGATGGGCAACTAACCGACGCCCAGGGCCGCACCGTCTCTTTCAGGAATACTATTCTCATCGGCACGTCCAATCTGGGTACCGAGGCCCTGACGCCGGAGAAACGCCCTATCGGCTTCATTACATCGGAAATACCCGACTACCAGGAAGCAAAACGCCTGGTCATGCACGAGGTGAAGAAATTTTTCAAACCGGAATTCCTCAACCGCCTGGACGATGTCATCGTTTTCCACTACCTGGAAAAAGATCACATGCGACAGATCGCCAGTATGTTTGTGCAGGAACTGGCACAACGCATGTCGGTCCGCGATATCACCCTGCAGGTGGACGAGGACGTGATCGACAAACTGGCCAAAGACGGTTTTGATCCGGTCTATGGCGCGAGGCCGCTCAGGCGTGAAGTGGAACGCCAGGTGGAAAATCCGCTGGCAATGAAGATGGTCAAGGGTGAATGCCCGGAGGGAAGCCATGTCCGCATATCGCGGGGAGACGATGGTGTCACATTTACCGTCGGGGACAATGCAAGGGCGAGATCAGATGGTGTTGTTTAAATAGC
>JAUXDG010000150.1 GCA_030618475.1 Gammaproteobacteria bacterium
CCCATTGTAGGGTCGAATTTATTCGACCAACCACGTCGCCATTCCCTCTATCATCCCTGATATAGCCACAATGTGGGTAGCCGCCAACAGCTACTGGCCGAATAAATTCGGCCCTACAGGAGGAAGAGCCACCTTAACTTAGTGTCATTCAATTATAATGTATATAGCAACTTTTTGCCCGAACCTGCATCAGGGTTTCCAGCTCAATCTGCCTGGAAGCGGGCTGTGACGAAACCACGGCTGCAGGGGATGGTCATCATATTGCCGTTGATCACAACCTCGGTATTACCTGTCTCCTGCCAGGAATCCGCCTCCAGCAGCCAATATACACGACTGTCAATCTTGCATGGATAGAGCATTCCCCGCTCGCGGGTGGCACAGATAAAATTATACAGCCGCTTCGCCGACCAGCTGACACTGACCACATAATCGGATGGCGACGGGAAGCCCTGATAACTGGCGTAACCCTCATCCTGAGGAGAGCCGATTAATTCGTCCCGTGTAAATTTGCTCAATGTCCTGACAAGCAGTTCGCTGCCTGCCTCTGCCAGCAAACCGCTCGCTCGCTGAGCAGAGACGCCATCGGGCATGGCCAGCGTGGTTTGCACAACAATATTGCCGGCATCGAGCTGCGACGACATCCGATGCAGGGTGATACCGAATTCTTTCACGCCAGCCCTGAACTGCCAGAACAAAGGCGCGGGTCCGCGATTGGCTGGCAACAGAGAGGGATGCAGGTTGAAACAGCCGATACCCGGAATGGACAGTACAGAATCCGGGAGTCTGCGGGCAAAACAGGACACAACAATGATATCCGGCGAGTACTTGCCGATTTCATCCACACCCTGCGACCAAAGGCCTGACAGTTTGATGACCGGAATACTGTGCAACCGGGCGAGCGATGCAATGGATCCCTGATTCCCGGTCATGACGGGAATCCTCCGATCCTGCAGACCTGGCTTGTTGTCCTCTGCCGATGCAATGGCACATAGGGACTGACCGGAATCCAGCAGCGTTTGCAGAGGAATGACTGACAAGGGGCCGGATGAGCCAATGTAAACAATCTTCAACAAAGCGGTTGGCAATGACCGGCCGGTATCGACAGGGTGACCCTCAATAATCCAGGCTGTCCCTGGTGAATGGATGCCCGGGTGCACCGCCAAGTATGGTTTCCAGCAGTGTGTTCATGGTGGCCGGATCGTTATCGAATCCACCATGGCTGGTACTGGCGGTCGCCTCGTCTTCGCGGCCGTCACTGTAGAAGATCTTCAGTTTTTCATCCAGGCCCCTGATGTCCCCTTGTTGCTGTAATTCGACGGCGTACTTCTTCATGCCCAGGATAGCTTCAGGGAGTTCCTCCTCGAAGGACTCTGATACCAGATACAACAGCGACTTGCGGTAGACCCCGGCGACCTGATCATCGCGTTCGAGCTTATCGTTAAGATTGAAGATCCGCATCCCATCGATACCGAAGGCGTTGGCGTCAGCGACCAGATGGGGTAAGTAATGACTGCGAAACAGATCCACCCGGCAGGCAGGGGCCAGCAGATTGCAACTGGCGATTCTCAATGCAGGCGCGAGTTCCTGCATGGCTTCAAGCAGCCAGGCCAGCAGGATACCCCCCGTGCTGTGCCCGATCAGATGTATCTTGAGTCCGGCCGCCCTCGGTTTTGCCAGTTGGTCGAGGAATATCTTAAGCGTTTGCGCACCGGCATTGTGCGACAGGAAGGGCAGCCTTGCACCAGATTTCATTTCACGCCACAAGGCCCGGCCGGGAACGCGGGCCGCCCACTCGATCAGCCGGTCAGTCCAGTCGGTAATACCGCCGGCACGCGCTTCGGCATGCTCCTGCCTGCGCAGAACGACGTCCTTCAACTCCTCCATGAGACCGGTGTCATACATAAAGTGGTAGGGATAAATACCGTTTTTCTTGAACGTGTCCAGCATCGAGGCAATACGTTTAGCCGAGTCTTTGGGACTATTCAGTCCGCCGTGAGCATAGAGCAGCAGGTGCTGGTAATCGCGGCTGTCTGCCAGATTCCTGGCTGTTGTACGGACATCATCGGCATTACTCCAGTAACGTCCCCGGGTGTGGAAGCGACCATCGTCGACATGAATAAAATGGCCGGCAATCTCGCTGCGCGGCGGGCTGGCCTCGAGCGACAAACCACTGCGGTTGCGGCTGGTGTCGACCGGCACATGCCAGATCTGCGGCGTCGGCAGCGCCAGGCTCAATACCCAGGCATCCATCAGGTTCTCCAGCCAGTCTTCGTACTGCCATAGACCCAGACCCCCTTTACCCCAGCGCCGGGTCCAGGAGTTCTGAATCCAGAATCCCTTGCTGTTATAACCTACAATGGCGAAGGCGTGACCGCCCTGCTGCTGTTTCTCGAAAGGTATGGTCCCGGTGGATCTGCTTGGCCTGTTCCAGCCCTTATGGGTATGGGCGGAACAGTAGATGACACCGGTCTCGTTTAAGGCCGCGTGAAAATCTGAAATGCGCGGCTGGATCCGGTAATAGGCGCCGATCGTGTTGGCGCGCGCGTCCCTGGCCCTGTCCACCGTCAGGAAGCCGGGTTTACCCGGCACATACGCCCACTTCGAATCACGACAGACACCCATGTTGTACCAGCCCTTAATGGCACCGCGACAACTCGACCCGCTGTAGGTTTCCCCTGGCCATTCGTCGTGACGTTTGGCCATTTCATAGAGCATACGTGCACTGACACTGATCTTGTTACCCCGCTGTCGATTCAACAGATTGATGATGGCGGCCAGTGCAAACCCGGTACAGGCCGCTTCGGTCTTCTGGTCAAGCATGCCAAGACCGGCAGGTGGCTTCAGGTGACGCTTCAGTTGCCGGAGGGAAGGTTCGTAGGGCCAGTCACGCAGATCCGGCACGTCCGGCACCGCAGTCATCGGATAGCCTTCAGTCTTAGTCTTCTTTATCTTCTTCCCCGCTGGCATGGTGAGCACCTCCTCTGTGACGATAAGCGGAAGTATAGTCCTGTCAGAATGAATCTGCTTCACAATGAAGGGCGTAATCCGCGCATTCCGGCCCGCTCGTGGGATCTGTCGTCCAGGCCAGAGTTGCAGCTGTTACTGGAACAGCCCGGCCTGGCCACGGGTTGGATGCCGGGCAGGCGGCAAGCATTTGCCGCCTGCCTGGCAAAGTAACACCCCGCTGCCGCAAGAGTTCAAGCCGAACTTTATATATTCCCACTAAAACAATCAGTTATCTTCTGCCCGGAAAACGAATTCCATGCCGGAACGAAACTTGCCTAGTCCAGTGTATGAGTGCAGTGAAACACCGGGAGCGGGTATGAATCTATCGACAGTTTTAAGTTTGCTTGGCGGCTTGGTTTTCCTGGTAGCGATGATTTTCATGTCGCCGGATAACGCCGCAGCGTTTTTCAATATTCCAGGGCTTATCGTAGTCATCGGGGGCACGCTGGCAGCCACCTTCGTCAGCCGCCCGATTAACGATGTCTACAAGGTATTGCGTAGCCTGCCGGAGTTGTTCGGGAAGGAAGAGGATACCATCGAGGCTGATATCACCCAGCTGCTTCGCTTCGCGAGCTGTTACCGCAGCGGCAATCTACGGGCAGCGGAACGCGAACTGGCCGCAATGGGCAATCCCTTCCTGTCTTCCGGTCTCCAGCAGGTGATTGACGGGGCCACACTGGAAGATTTGAACAAATCGATGCAGTGGCGGATGTCCGGTTTACGCAGCCGCGACCAGGGGCAGACACAGATACTCTATTCCATGTCGGTCTTTGCGCCGGCATTCGGAATGCTGGGCACACTATTCGGTCTGGTGCACATGCTCTCAGGTCTCGGTAACAGTGGTCTGAACGAAATCGGCGTCACCATGGCGTTTGCCATGATCACCACGGTCTATGGAATAGTCGCCTCCAATCTGCTTTTCAAGCCGCTGGCTATCAAGATGGAGCGCCGCACCAACCAGCGCCTGATGCGAATGAACTCCCTGAGCGAAGGTATTCTGCAGATTTATGCAAAGCGGCATCCAACGCTGATCAAGGAAACGCTGGATGCCTTCTATGCCCATCATCAGGTTCAGGTATCAACGCACAGCCATCTTGAACTGGTAAAAGCCTAGTACCACGTCAAGGGGTCAGCACTTCACTTCAACACTTCAAGGGGTCAGAGTACTTGAAATCTTATCGAAATTATTCAGAGGCGATTTCAAGTACTCTGACCCCTTGAAGTGAAGTGCTGACCCCTTGAAGAGAGACTAAAAGCGCAACATTATTCGGATCAAAATGAACTACGCATCGGCAAGACCTCAAATACCGTCATCTCCACCCCTGATGGTCAATGACGCAACAGCGGCCTTCGACTGTGCCCCGGAGACCGGCTCAGGCGCCGGCCAGCAGGATGCCTGGCTGGTGAGCTTCATCGATATCCTGATACTGCTGCTCGCCCTGTTCGTGTTGTTGCTGACTCATCAGCAGGACGGAACGGGCCCGATGGAGAAAGCCAGCCCGGGCACAGCTGACCCGCTGGTAGAGACTGTCACCGCTACAGAGCCTTTTCGACTGGCACTCGAACTGCCAGCCCTGTTATCTGCGCCGGACACCCTTGCAGGGATTTTCAACACCGAGGATGAATTAGCCGTACCTTCCCTTGCCGGGGTAAACAGCACCGAAGCGGTGGACACCAATCCGCCCACCGAGGCACTGGCATCCGAGCCAGAGATGCCAGCTTCACCGGCAACGCTCAACACAGTTCAAAGCATAGAGCCGTTAACGACTGCCGATGCAGGCAGCCTTGACGTAACACCGGCTGAGCTGCAGGAGGACCAGTCACAGCCGGCCGCGGAGACCAATGACACAAGGCTGACGAACCCCGACCCGATGCAAGTATTCCTGGACAGCTTCAATAACAGCGAGCTGCGTGATCGGGTTGAAGTGAGCGTACACGGCGGTGGTGTGAATCTGGAGATCAGCGACCGTATACTGTTCACGCCTGCCAATGCGGCCCTGACAGCGAGCGGCATGGCGGTGCTGGAAGGACTGGCAGGCGCACTGAAGGCGCAGCCGCACCTCCTGTCTATTGAAGGGCATACCGACAATAGCCCCATTGAGACAGCACGCTTCCCGTCAAACTGGGAACTGTCTACGGCACGCGCCGCCATCGTCGCACGCCACCTTGTCAAGCAGGGTATTCCCGCCGAGCGCATACGCGCCATCGGCTACGCGGACACCCGCCCTCGCGCCGACAACCTGACGCCGGAAGGACGAAGCAGGAACCGGCGCGTGTCCCTGCTCCTGCAGGTACCCGCCGGGCACCACTGAGTGGACGTCATACGGACTGCAAAGCCCGGTATTACAACGATGACTGACCCCGGGGCATTGTTCTCCTGCAGCACCCTGCCCGGGCCCGCAATCCGGTTCTGATAAAACCGCTCACTCGCAGCTCATACGTTCTGATCCAGACTGTCGTTGCGATTTTCTCTACCGGTGATGGCGTCAATCTGGGCTTCCTCCTGCCTGAGCCGGGTCAGAATCTCTTCACGCCTGCTGACCATCAGCTTGTCGATTTCCTCATCGGCCAGGGACAGGTCTTTCTCCGTCGAAATAGCGTGTGCAAAAATGATTTCGGCCGCCGAAATCAGGTTACGCTGGATTTCGTAGGCATAGGAACTGTCGTTCATCAGGGATGTCGCCATATCAGAGGTGATTTTCTGTTCCCGGATAAGTTTATCCAGTGTCCCGTTGGCAATAATGTCCTGCTCCTCCAGCGCGAGTTTGAATCGCTTGAGTGTTTCGATTTTCTGGCTTGGACTGACTGTTTCCTCGATGGTAAACAGTGTTCTTAACAGCAGGGCGATGTTCAGGCGGATCGCATTGTATTCACGCTTCACGTATTTATTCTCAGAGCACATATAGCGATCGATGTTGGCCTGCATCTCCCGGGTCTGCTTGATGGCAGTGACGATCTGCCAGCTTGCCCGCTTCATGTGACTCAGCCTGTCCAGCTGCCCGGCATCCATGTGCTGTTCCGCCTGCATGGAGAAGTCGATGATGGCGCTGTACAAAGGCTTGACCTTGCGTTGATAGAGGTCATCGACATCGATATCCATACTGACTGCACAGTCTGCGACAACGGCATTGATATCACTGCTCGAGGTAATATCCCTGCGGTGCAGATTCAGACCATGCGCCAGTATTTCAAAGGCGTTGACCACCATATGTATGGTTTCTCTGGAAATAACCTCGAGTGCCGTATCGGGGAATTCCAGTGCCGATTTACTCAGAAACAATACGCGTGCCTTATCCAGTGGCTCGACTTTCTCATGCAGCAGCTTTTCCAGCACAGTCACCATGGTGCCGATAAACGGCAGCATGAGAGTTACACCGACCAGATTAAACAGCGTATGGAACACCGCGAACTTGAGTGTGTAATCTTCACTGGCAATCCCCGCCAACTCGCTCAGCCAGTCAACCACGACGACGAACTGCTTGAGTAACAGGATCGCAATGAGACCGGTCACAAGATTGAAAAAGAGATGCGCGGCCGCCAGCCGCCTGCCGGACACACTGGCGCTGATGGCGCCGATAATCGCAGTAATAGTGGTGCCGACATTCGAACCGATCCCCAGTGCCAGGGCATTCTCGTAGCTAACCTGACCCGCCGCTAATGCCGTGATGGTCAGGATCAGGGTGGCATGACTGGATTGCATGACGACCGTCATGGCGATGCCTATGGCGGCATAGATCAGCAGCCCGCGAAAACCGGGTACGGCGTACTGTGACAGGTCGAGCCCGGTGCTGACGGCTTCGAAGCCGTCCTTCATGTAGGCAATGCCGAGGAACAAAAAGCCCATCCCGATCAACGCCCAGCCGGCTGCCGTGAAGTGCTTGCTGTTTTTCTGGAAGGTCATGATGACGCCGAATACCAGCATCGGC
>JAUXDG010000245.1 GCA_030618475.1 Gammaproteobacteria bacterium
GCCGAAGGTTGCCAGGTGGTGCACTCCATCGACCAGGCGCTGGAAGCGGCCGGCGGCTGCGAAGAAGCCATGATTGTTGGTGGTGCCAATCTGTACCGGCAAACACTCGAAAACGCCGATCGTTTATACCTGACACTGGTCAAAGCCGAGCCGGAAGGCGACACCTGGTTTCCGGAGATCGAGCTGCAGCAATGGCGTGAAATGGAGCGTGAGGCGCATAAAGCCGATGGCAGCAACGAATACGATTATGACTTCGTGGTTCTTGACCGTATCCGGTGAAATGGTTCTGCATCGAATTATTAACTTTTGGGTTTGCGGACACCGCGACAATTATATTCAATACGTTGAGCTTTTTTCTTGCCGAGGCGGAACGCAGTCAGTTTTCCACCCCACAGACAGCCGGTGTCGAGTGCATGAATGCCTGGCGCATCATAGGCGCCCAGTGTTGACCAGTGACCGAACAGGATGTTCATATCACGGCTTTTTCGTTGCTTCCATTCAAACCAGGGTCTCAGGTGTTTTGGCTGGCTGCCCGGTGCTCCCTTCTGCTCCAGTGCCAGGCGCCCATTACCGTCACAGTAGCGCAGCCGAGTCAGGCAGTTGGTGATAAAGCGCAAGCGGTCCCAGCCTTTCAATTTATCCGACCAGCAGTTGGGATGGTTGCCATACATGGCGCCCAGGAAGTCGATATAACGATCGCTGCGCAGGACCTTGGTTACTTTATTTGCGCAGCATCTTGCGGTGTCCAGGTCCCATTGCGGCGGCAGGCCGGCGTGGATCAGCGTGTAGCCGGTGTTTGAGTCGTGATGGAGCAGCGGCCGGTGACGTAACCATTCCAGCAGTTCGGGACCATCCGACGCCTTTCGGACCTGCCTGAGCGTGTCCTTGGGCTTGCGGTATTTGGGAATGTGGGCCGAGGCCAGCAGGTGCAGATCGTGGTTGCCGAGTACTGTAACTGCATTCATGTGCTTAAGAAAGCGAAGTGTTTTCAGTGACTTTGGGCCTCTGTTGACCAGGTCACCGGCGCACCAGAGCTCATCGTGACGTGGGTCAAAGTCGATTTTATCCAGCAGGCCCTGGAGTTCGTCGAAACAGCCCTGTATATCGCCTACGGCATAGATGGTCATCAGTGCAGTGTGCGCGGCATCGATACGGTAAATGTGGGAATCTCGGCGTCAAATTCCACGCCGTCATCGGCAAGCATTTGATAGCTGCCACGCATGGTGCCAACCGGTGTCTCAAGCATGGTGCCGCTGGTGTAACGGTATTGTTCGCCCGGTTTCAGGTGCGGCTGTTCGCCGACCACCCCTTCGCCTTTGACTTCCTGAATCCTGTTGTTTGCATCGGTAATAATCCAGTGACGATTGAGAAGCTGAGCCGGAATGCTGCCACTGTTGTAGATTGTTATGGTATAAGCAAAGACATAGTGATCCTGGTCCGGTAAAGATTGTTCTTCAACGTACTGGGTTTCAACTTCGACCTGAATACTGTAGGTTTTGTCAGACATCTGGTGGTGCTCCATGCTTAGCCTGCAAGGATACGGGGTTTCCTTTTGCAGGTATAGAAAAACCCCGCAAGACAAGGTAAAGCATGGACACCGATTTGGGTCTATATTTAATACGAAAGGTTTTTAGCGCAGGAGAATGTCATGTACCTCAAAGATAAGGCAACTGGTGATTTGGTAGAAGTGCTGGATAGCGCGGCAATGATTGATCCGTGTATAGCGCAACTGCAAGGGCGTTTCCACGCCGGGGAAGAAATGCAGGACGCGACCAGTTTCAGCAAGGACGGTCTGGAGTTCCCCTCCGGTGAAGCGCTGCCACGCTGCTGGGTGGACGCGGATTACAGAACAGCGGTGAAGTAAACACGCGTAAATCGCTTTTTTCCTCCAGCACCCGCCGATCGGGATTCGACACGGCTTGTCTGCTTCCGGTGGGCGGGTGATGGATAGCGGCTGTTCTGCCGCATGTCCCGGCAATTTCGCTGAAATATTTGTTCTGTCGTTAAAGATTCCTGCTTCAGCGCCGCTAAACACCGTTGGGGAAGTGCGAAGAAAGGATTGAATAGCGGGCAGGGGATCACCAATTTGTGAACTGGGTAACAGTTTCTCCGCTTCAGATAAGAAATAATGCGACTGTAGTTTAAGGGTATGGGGAACAATAAAGCGGTCTGATCCAATGAATATGAAAACGACACGTTACCGCAAGCCGAATCTACTGGTACTGCTGACATTCTTTGTCGGCGTTGGTGTACTGACAACCAGCGTTGTGCAGGCAGCCGAAGCGTTGAACATCACGTCTGCTGAGAAACGGGCAGTAAAGCATGCTGGCGCCAGCCAATGGCTGCAGTCAGTATGGAATCTTGATCTGGCGGAAAAGCTGCGGACCTGGAAACCGGAGTTTACAGTTGACAAACGTGGCCAGGGCTTGAATCTGGCGCGGCCTTTCGGTGTGCGCGGCCCGACCCTGCGGCTCTCGAATTCCATGCCTGATAATGTGAAACGTTGTCTTCGTGCGGGTGGCGATCACCAGATCGGCACCTTCGGTGCTGATAATACAGACGCCTATGTGTTTCTTGAAAAGCGCTGGTAGTCAGTTACGAATCCGAACCGCCAGCACGTCGCAGGGCGCACCATGCAATATCGCATTGGCTGTTGAGCCAAGCAGTAACTGAATACCCTCGCGGCCGTGGCTGCCGATCACTATAAGATCAACCTTTTGCTCTTCTGCAATACGAAGTATTTCGCGCTTGGTATTTCCCTGACTGACAATCCGTTCGCTGTCTGCTATCCCATATTTTTCTCCAAGTTGTTGCAAACGTTTATCCGCCAGTTCCAACAGCTCCTGGTCCAGTTCCAGTTCCTGCGGCATGGTCAGTTCGCTGGAGAAATCGAACTGGACGAACTCCACGATATGAACCAGGCTCAGTCTGGCATTTAACGCCTTGCGCATGGTCAACGCCCGTTCAAAAACTGCGTCTGTGTTGTTGGAAAAATCGACGGCGAGCAGTATGTGCGAATAAGCCTGCATGTGGTGTCCTTCTCAAGGGCTCAGCCCCTGGATGAGTGATTGAGTGTCGGCCATGGCAACGGAAAAGACCGCGCCGAAGCCCCCCTTAGGTTTTAGTTGCCAGCTGGTTGGCCAGCGCAACGTATTGTTCCACACTGATGGTTTCCGGTCGGGCCGAAGGATCTGTTCCTGTCGCCCTGATGTCTTGTTCCGACAACAGACTTTTTAGTGTGTTACGAAGCGTTTTACGCCGTTGTGAAAAAGCCTGTCGTACCAGTGTTGTCAGGTACTCGGTGTCTTTAACCGGGAACGGCGGTTCCGGCCAGGGGATGAGACGTACAAACGCAGAGTCAACTTTGGGCGCTGGTTTAAATGCCCCCGGTCCTACTCGAAACAGCGGTGCCACCCTGCAGTGATATTGAACCATCACCGACAGACGGCCGTAGTCGCCACTCCCCGGGGCTGCGGCCATTCGATCAACCACTTCTTTCTGCAGCATGAAGTGCATATCCAGGATAGCGTCGGACTGCTCTATCAGGTGAAACAACAAAGGCGTGGAAATATTGTAGGGTAGATTACCTACCGTGCGAAGCTTTTCTCCGTTTGCCAGGCTGCGAAAATCAAAACGCAGTGCATCCTGTTGATGAATAACCAGCTCGCCTGCTGCTGCGGTTTTCTCTGCGAGCGGCTGAATCAGGTCCCGGTCCAGCTCGATAACCTCCAGCTGCCGGCAGGCTCTCAGTAATGGAAGTGTAATGGCTCCCTGGCCTGGACCGATTTCCACCAGCCGTTGCCCGGGCATCGGGTTGATCGCCTGCACGATGCGCTGGATAACAAGCGGGTCGTGCAGAAAGTTCTGGCCGAACCTTTTCCTTG
>JAUXDG010000014.1 GCA_030618475.1 Gammaproteobacteria bacterium
GTCAGCCCACTACCGGCAGCGCAACCCGCGCCATCGCCTCAACAGCGCCTGCAAGAACTGGAACAGCAGCAGCAAAAACAAGCTGAAAAGGAGGCAGAGGCCACTACCGAAAAGCAAACGGCGGAGACCATAAAGAAAAACTGTGAAATCGCGAAAAAGAATCTTGCCAATTTAAATATGGGCGGACACCGCCTGACACGCTTGCCTGACGGTAGCTACACCCGCTTGAGCGAAGAAGAAAGACTGAGCCGCGTTGCCGATGCCGAAAAGCACATCAAGGAATATTGCCACTGAGGAAATAACCATGCCCCTGTTGAAAATCCAGACTAATCAGCTCATTGACTCTGACCGACAAAAAACCCTGATAAACAGGGCATCGCAGGCGCTTGCCAGCATTCTCGGCAAACCGGAACGTTATGTCATGGTGAGCATTGAACACAATCCCGCCATGCTGTTCGGCGGCAGTGACGCACCGCTGGCCTACCTTGAATTGAAAAGTATCGGTCTACCCGAATCGAAAACCGCTGATTTTTCCCGGGCCCTGGCAAACCTGCTGAATGATGAGCTGGCTCTGCCCGCCGATCGCATCTATATCGAATTTACCGATGCCCCGCGCGCCATGTGGGGCTGGAACGGCGGAACGTTCTAGCCCCACATAGACCGGTACCTGGCCAGCCGCTACAATCCGCACTTTCATCCGGGCAGACACCCATAACAATGAAAGTTTCCCAGTTCCCTCTTGCCACCGTTAAAGAAACCCCGGCCGATGCGGAAATCGTCAGCCATCAGTTAATGATGCGTGCCGGCATGATCCGCAAGATCGCTGCCGGCATCTACAGCTGGCAACCCCTCGGCTTGCGCGTCTTGCGTAAAGCGGAAGCAATCGTGCGCGAGGAAATGAACCGTGCCGGTGGACTCGAATTACTGATGCCCGCCGTTCAGCCGTCGGAACTCTGGCAGGAATCGGGACGCTGGGAACAGTATGGCCCGGAACTGCTGCGCATCAGGGATCGCCACCGGCGTGAATTCTGTTTTGGCCCTACGCACGAAGAAGTCATCACTGATCTGGTGCGCCGTGAGGTACGCAGCTACAAGCAGTTACCACTTAATTATTATCAGATCCAGACCAAGTTCCGCGATGAAATCCGGCCGCGCTTCGGCATCATGCGCGCCCGGGAGTTCCTGATGAAAGATGCCTATTCGTTTCATCTGAACCATGAATCGCTGGATGAAACCTACCAGGTGATGTACGACACCTATGGCAGGATTTTTTCCCGGCTCGGCCTGGAATTTCGTGCCGTGAGGGCTGACTCCGGTGCCATCGGTGGCGCGCTTTCACACGAATTTCACGTACTCGCCGACTCCGGCGAGGATGCGATTGTATTCTCCACAGAAAGCGGCTATGCAGCCAACCTGGAACTGGCCGAAGCACTGGCACCCGAAGGTTCCCGCCCGCCCCCCTCAGCGCAACAACATACTGTCGACACCCCTGGCCAGCACAGCATCGAAGATGTTTCCGGGGCACTGCGGGTATCGCCGGAGCAATGCATCAAAACCTTGCTGGTGGAAGGTGAAGACGGTGGTGTTATAGCACTTTGCCTGCGCGGCGATCATATTCTCAACGAAATCAAGGCAGAGAAGCTCGAACAGATCGCCCGTCCGCTGGCATTCGCCAGCGATGAGCAGGTACGCGAAGTCACCGGCTGCGCCCCGGGCTCTCTGGGTCCAATCGGGCTCGGCATACCGGTCATCGCAGATCGCTCCGCCGCGCAGCTGAGCGATTTTGTCTGTGGTGCCAATGTAGACGGTAAACACCTCACCGGGGTGAACTGGGCGCGGGACTGTGCCGAACCCCTGGTGGCCGACATCCGCAACCTGGTCGAAGGCGACTCCAGCCCGGATGGAAAAGGCCGGGTGCGCATCGCGCGCGGCATCGAAGTTGGCCATATTTTTCAGCTTGGCAACAAATACAGCCAGGCTATGAAGGCGACGGTGCTGGATGAAAACGGTAAGGAAACTGTCATGACTATGGGCTGCTACGGCATCGGCGTCTCCCGTATCGTCGCCGCAGCCATTGAGCAAAATCATGATAATCAAGGGATTATATGGCCGCACAGCCTGGCGCCCTTTCACGTCGCAGTGCTTGGCATGAATCAGAAAAAATCCCAGCGGGTGCGCGAAGCCTGTGCTGAGCTGTACCGGGAATTGCTGGATGCCGGCCTCGAAGTCATTTTTGATGACCGGGGTGTAAGGCCCGGGGTCATGTTTGCCGATATGGAGTTAATCGGCATACCACATCGGGTAGTGATTGGTGAGAAAAATCTCGATCAAGGATTGGTGGAATACAGGGCGCGCAGTGGCGGGAAAAACGAAAATATCCCTCGCAGCGAGATTGTGGCATTCCTCAAAAAACAGCTCTGTTAGTCCAGCAACAAACCGCAAGACGACGCCCCTGCTGATTCGCTTTGTGGTCGCGCTGGCCGTCGCTTTCCATGTCGGATCGGTATCGGCCGCCACCCAGGAACGTCCCGATGACAAGCTGCGCGGCATCCTCATTGATGCCATACAGTCTTCGGACAGCTTCACCGATCGTTTCGATGCAGAAGTCTGGCTCACCGATATGTCACACCGCCTGCACAGCAAGGTGGATGACCCGGAAGAGCGCCTGTTGATCCTTCAAACGGCGCACTACGAAGCCAGCCGGGCAAACCTGCCACCGGAACTGGTGCTGGCCGTTATCGATATCGAAAGCAATTTTGACCACTTTGCCATTTCACACGCCGGCGCCCGCGGTCTTATGCAGGTGATGCCGTTCTGGCTGGACGAAATCGGCCGTCCGGATGACGACCTGTTTGATATTCATACCAACCTGCGCATGGGCTGTACCATTTTACGCCACTATCTGGACCGTGAGAAAGGCAACCGGACAAAAGCACTGGCCCGTTACAACGGAAGCGTCGGTAAAACCTGGTATCCGCAGCGCGTCTACCGTGCCCTGTCCAAACGCTGGTACCTCCAGTAAGCGTCTCTCAGCCATACAGGCGACTGTACAGACCATCGGCCTGCATCAACTCATGGTGTGTGCCCTGCTCGGTAATGCGGCCATCCTCAAATACGTAGACCCGGTTGGCCTGTTTTACCGCACTCAGCCGGTGCGCAACTATCAGTACCGTACGGCCTTGCAGGAATTCCCTCAGTGCCTGGTGCAGGCGCGCTTCGGTTTCGGTATCCAGCGCCGAGGTAGCCTCATCGAAAATGACGACCTGCGCATCACTCAACAGCAATCGTGCAATCGCCAGACGCTGTCGTTGACCGCCGGACAGTCGTACGCCTTGCCGTCCCAACTGTGATTCAAGTCCGTCGGGCATGGCCTCGATGACATCCTTCAGCTGCGCTCGCTGTAAAGCCTCCCACAATACATCGTCGCCATGATCCCGGCCCAGTGTCAGGTTGTTACGTACACTGTCATTGAAAAGCACAGGGTGCTGCAATACCGTGGCCACATGTTCGCGCACGACTCCCAGCCCTATCCTTTCAACCGCAGCCCCGTCAAAACAGACCCTGCCGGATTTCGGTGTATAGAGCCCCAACAGCACCTGAACCAGGGTCGACTTACCCCCACCGCTTGCACCTACCAGCGCCACCCGCTCACCAGCAGCTATCTCCAGGTTGACAGCATTCAACACCGGCTCATCCGGCCGGTATTCAAACTCGATATCCTGCACACTGACTGATACACCGCGCTTGCCTGAAAACGGATTCTCAAGCGCTGGGTACTGTGGTTCTTCATGCAGATTCAGCAGACGGTTGATGCGATCAAGAGCGGCACGCGCACCATACAACGAGTACTGGATATTCAACACTTCCTGTACCGGCGCCATCATAAACCAGAGATAGGCAAACACCGCCATCATCTGGCCAACTGTGAGATCAGAGAACACCACCATCAGCATGCTGACCGCCCTGAACAGGTCAAAACCAATCAGAAAGATCATGAAGGACAGCCGACTGGCAGCATCGCTTTTCCAGGAAAATGCCGCCGAGTCTTGCTTGATCCTCAATGCCTTTTCAATGACACGCTTGAGATAGTAACCCTCACGGTTAGCTGCACGGATCTGCTGTATGGCGTCCAGCGTTTCTGTCAACGCGCCCTGAAAGACCTCAAATGCCTCGTTTTCACGGCGCTTCAGATGTTTGACGTTCTTGCCCAGCACAACCGTGAAGTAGACCACCACCGGGTTGAGGAACAGAATCAACAAGGCAAGCTGCCAATGCATCCACAGCAATACAACAGCCGCTCCAAACAGTGAAAACAGCGCAATAATGAACTTGCTTATCGTCATGCCGATAAATTCATCAACGGCATTCAGGTCGGTGACGAAATGCGACGTCACCGCGCCACTACCTATCGCTTCATACTCGGCCATGGAAATGCGTTGCAGGCGCAGCAATAAATCACGGCGAATACGGTAAACGACGTCCTTGGCGATCTTGGTAAACTCACGCGTTTGCCAGACGCTCAACATCACTGTTATTACCCGCAAGACAACCGTCAGCAGAAGAATCACGCCAATGTAGAGCACTGCACCATGCCAGGCAGCCGGAAATATAAGGTCCATGGCATGTACCAGGAATCCTGGCTGTTTGAGCAGCACCTCGTCAACCAGCAACGGCATCATCAGAGGAAGTGGCACACTGGCAAGTACTGCGAATATGGCGATTACATTTGCAGACACCAGCTCCCGCCGGTGCTCCTCCACAATAGCCCATACCCGGGCCCAGGTGTAATAGCCATCCGGTGGACTCATCGATGTGGTTTCAGACGACATGCCTCAAGCTCAGACTCTTCCAAACAACGCCATCGACTCCACATGCGTTGTGTGGGGAAACATGTCCATGACGCCGGCGGCAATCAGGCGATAGCCCAGCTCATTGACCAGCATGCCGGCATCCCGTGCCAGTGATGCCGGATGACAGGAGACATATACAATACGATCAGCGCCGAGTTCAGCAAGATTCGGCACCAGTTCCTGTGCACCGCTTCTGGGGGGGTCGATGAGTATTTTGTCGTAGCTGTGTTGCATCCAGGGCTGATCACAGGCTGACTCGTTCAAATCAACAACATGATACTCAACATTGTCAATGCCATTACGTTGTGAATTTTCACGGGCTCTTTGTACCAGACCCGCCTCGCCCTCTACACCAACAACAGCGGCCACTTTCCGCGCAATCGGCATGGTGAAATTACCGAGCCCGCAAAAAAGATCCAGCACCGTATCGCTTTCCTGCAGGTCCAGCAGTTTCAGCGCCTGCTGGATCATGATTTTATTGATGGCTGGATTCACCTGGGTAAAGTCGCTCGGCAGAAACCGCACTTCGATATTCTGATCGGGCAAACAGTAGCGGAGCGTAGATGCCTCCGGCCAGAGCAGTTCTATACTGTCCGGCCCTTTCGGCTGCAGATAAATGTGCAGGCCGGTGTGTTGGGCATAGTCGGTGAGTTTCTGCCTGTCGTCCTGTGACAGAGGATCAAGGTTACGGAATACCAGTACCGTTGTGTCATCACCGACAGCCACCTCAATCTGGGCGATTCGCGCACGCGCCTGCATACCGGAAATCAGGTCTGCCAGTCCATGGAGACGTTCACCAACCGACGGATGCAGCACTTCACAACGCTGAATGTCCGCGATATAAGGTTTGTGTTTTTCCCGGAACCCCACCAGCACACGGCCTTTCTTCGTCACATATTTCACACCCAGGCGGGCTTTGTTCCGATAGCCCCATACGGGTCCCGTCAATGGAGCCAGCAGGGTTTCAGGTTCAACCTTGCCGATGCGGCGCAAATTGTCGAGCAGCGTCTGCTGCTTGGCCAGGATTTGCCCCCCGGGTTGCTGATGTTGAAGGCTGCAGCCGCCGCAGATATCGAAATGCGCACATTTTGGCTCTACACGGTCCGGTGAGGCCTTGAACAGTTCACACAATCTGCCTTCATCGTGCTTACGCGCACGCCCGGTGTATAAAAAACTGATATCTTCTCCCGCTAATGCACCGTCGACAAACACGGCTTTACCATCAACATGGGTAATACCTCTGCCATCGTGGGACAGGCGTTCGACACTTACTCTGACAGGGTAATTGGGGAGCCTGGGTTTCCTGCGCCGCCTGTTCATTTGGCAGGTTCAGCGTGCTACCCAGTTTTCCAGGAATTCCCGGAAATGGGGCTTGTCTTCCTGCTCAAGGGTAGCCCTGAGCAGTTCAAGTTCCTGCTGATAAGCGGCGCCGGTCAGATGCCCGCGTATCAGCTGGAAACGCAGATAGACCAGGAAGGTATTCAGCACGTCACTCTCGCAGTAGTTACGGATAGCCTCGATCTCACCGGCCAGAAAGGCGTCCCAGACGCGTGCGCCGCTCATACCCATTTTGCCGGGGAAACCGAGCATAGTAGCCACTTCATCCAGCTTTGCGCTGGCGCGCATCTGATATCCAGCCAGTACGTCCATCAAATCGGTATGCCGTTCGTGGTAACGGCTCAGGTAATTATTCCACTTGAAATCCCGGTCGTCGCTACCGTTATCCCAGTAGCGTGGCGCCTGCACGCCATGCAGCAAAGCGCGGTAATGCAAAACCGGCAGGTCGAAACCGCCACCGTTCCACGACACCAGGGTTGGCATGAACTTGTCGATGCCATCAAAAAAACGCTGCACCAGTTCCGCTTCATCAGAATCCGCTTCACCCAGGGACCAGACCTTCACCCGATCGGCATGGCGCAAGACAACGGAAATGGCGCAGATACGATGCAGATGAAGCGGCAGAAATTCACTTCCCGTCTTCTGTTGCCGCGTGTGCAGCATGGCTTTACCGCTATCCTCATCACTCAAGCCGTCCAGGTTATATAAACGCCGGCCACTCTCAACGTCGGGTATGGTTTCAATATCAAATACAAATATATTCATGTAACGATTACCACACTAGCAATCGGCAACTACCAAGGCGTGCGGAAGTTAGCCGGCATAAGCTTGCGGGACCGTCGGCCGCATGGACGCGGCCGTCGAGCGTACAGGGAGTATTCACAAGGTGAATTGCGCAGCAAGAGAGGGTGCCCTGGGGTGCAGCGTGTCCCGCAAGCTTATGCCGGCTAACTTCCATACTCATTAGTAACTGCAGAATGTAACTATTATTTCCGCTTCCAGTTCCCGGCATTGTCCTGATACCACCAGCCCGCTGGCGCATTATCGATCCAGCGCCTGGCGAAAGTCTTGCGGATATCCGCTTCCCACTCCGGCTGCCCGTTGGCGCGGGCAATTTCCTTATACAGGGCTATACGGTCACGGTTCTCATCGGCGACCAGCGTCTTGGCAGTCTTCCGCTCACGCAGTGCAACAGCATTCAGGTCGCGCACCTCGATCAATCCACCGTTTGTCATACCAACACCACCATTGCCATAAAAAGGCTTCAACTTTGGAAAACGTGCTTCCATCGATGCACGGATGGTGCGGATAGCGGGTGACTGGATATTGATATCGGCAGCCGCCTGTGCGGGTGCTGCCAGCCATTCAAGCAGGCTGACGAATACCGGCGTATCACCGACAGGCAGCTGCAGCGAGGTATCCGGCTGCTGTTTTATCTCAGGTTGCGGCTCAGGTTCCTGGCCTTCACCATAGACACCCCGGATGATCTGGTCTGCAGCTTCCACCGCCTCTGCGCTGGGAAAATAAACATTGATGGTGACACAGGCCGCCAGGAACAGCATCGTTCCCAGCAGTGAACTCAAACGAATCGTCTTCATCAGTTTCGGTTTCCTCTCTTACGACCGGCCTATTATAGGCCTTAACGCCATTACCCGGAAAAAGTTATCGCACAACAGGGCCATTGCCAGCGGTAATCGATTTCAAGCGCCCGAGCAGTGACAGCCAATCGACTTCGCTGGCATAGCCGATGACATCAAGCCGGGGCGGCAACAGACGGCCCTGGACCAGATAATATCCATTCTCGGCCGGTGCAACACCATCCATATGGCAGATACCGCTTTCCAGGCGGCAACGAATGCCCAGCCGTCGATACGGAAAATCCTCCAGGAAACGCAGAAAGCTGCGTGACACTGCACCACCTATACCTGCACCACCAAGGTTGGAAATATTATCCACGGCCTTCTGACTGATGCGGCGGCGGCTGCGATCATCCGGCGGGGTCTCAAAAGCCGCGTCAAAAGCCACCAGCTGCCAGGCTTCCATATACAGATCGTTCACCCGACCCTGCAACTGCCCTTCAATACGACCGAATGAGAAGGTCCTGGTCAGTGTTTCCAGATCGATGTGTTCGAGCCGGGCATCAGCCCACAGCCGTGGTACCAGCCCAAGCGGCTGCTGGATACGCAGGTTACGCAGCGTAATATCGCCGTCGAATGCCTGCACCAGCAGGACACCCCCCAGTGTGAGTTCACCCTTTTCATAACGGACTTTGGGCACCATTCCTGACAACTTTCCGGACAGTGGGGGCCAGCCCAGTGCAGTACTGAATGCCTGCATGGAAACCGGTGTCAGCATACCATCCAGCATCCAGTGCAGTTCCCCATGGTCTATGCCGAGTTCAAACTCGTCTACATGCAACTCTCCGTCGAGCAGGGATACCACCAGCGGCTGCTGAATCTTCACACTGCTTCCATCTGACTCCACGCCAAGCTCTGCGGCACCGAGTTGCAGCTGGTAAAAATTGGCACCCTGCCATGCCAGCCTTGACTGGCGAACGCTACCACTATTGTCCCAAGCCAGAACTCCGTTCAGTGCCCGAACCCCGAACTGGCCATCAGGCTCGCCGAAGGATACCTGGTCCAGTTTCATCTGCGTCGATTGCAGTCGACCTTCACGCAGCTTCAGACGTCCCTGCAAACGGCCTGCAGTCTCCAGTTTTTCGAGCACAGTGCCCGCCAGCCAGGGTTGCAACCAGGTCTCGAACAGGCCCGGTAACCAGGCCTGCTCGATCTCCAGCCCCAGCTGTCGCAGCGGAGTGTCAGCGCCCGGCGCCCACACAGCATCCAGACTTCCCATTACGACATCGGGCTGCCTGAAAGCCATCGACCGCAATAGCAGCTCGCCATTGCCTGCATCCCAGTACAAATCGACCGTCAACTCCAACGGACGTGCCTGTGAAAATTCAAGATAGACAGGCTCGGCGTAGAGCATGCCTTGTCTTGCAGCAAGACTGGCCTGTACCCGCCAGTCGCTGCCCTGCGGACTGGCGGAACCGCTACTGGCCAGCACCAGTGCCTCCGCTGCCTGGGTACCTTGTGCATTACTGTATCCGGACTCCTGCGTCTGCATTTTCCAGACTACATTTTTCAGTCCCCGACTATCACCACGCGCACTCAGTTTCCCGCTGATACTGCCCTGGTAATCGAATTTCGGAATTTCCAGCCCGGTCGCCGCAAGCAGATCCGCAATACCCGCCAGCATGGTATCGGTCAGGCTGCCGCTCAGCTCCCATTTACTGTCCTGCCGATGAAATGCCAAGTGCACCTGACCGCCAGCCAGGGGAAACGCTGAAACAGATACCGTTAAATCCCGGGAGTCGAAATGGTAGCTGATTGCTGCCGGTACGGCCTCAGCATCAAACCAGTCGCTGGTCAGGCTAAGCTGTCCCTGCCGGCACTTTATTTCAGCCGGCAACAGCTCGAATATACTGCATGAAAATCGCAATTTTTCGAGTTGGTAATCACCCATCTGGAGTGACGCAAGCTCAAGAGTCATTTCTGACTGGCCGGAATCCATCCAATCGATCACCAGATTGACGTCACTCAGCTGCCAGCCAGCAGACTCGATGGTCCGCCAATGGAGTTGAATCTGATCGATGGCTGCCGCGTTACAGGACAGCAGGACAAGAATAAGTGTGCCTGATATCCGGGCCCACATTTAATCCGGGAATACCCCGGTAGACAGATAACGGTCGCCCCGATCACAAATGATGGCAACAATGACCGCATGCTCGTGGTGTTCACTCAACTTGAGTGCAGCTGCGACCGCACCGCCCGAGGAAATCCCACAAAATATGCCTTCTTTGGCAGCTAATGCCAAGGTGGTTTTTTCAGCTTCATGCTGCGTAATATCAATCGTTCGATCAACGTGACTGGCATCAAAGATCGACGGCAGGTATTCCTCGGGCCAGCGACGAATGCCCGGAATGGAGGCGCCTTCCGCAGGTTGCACACCAACGATTTCTATGGCGGAATTCTTCTCTTTAAGGTAACGCGAGGTGCCCATAATGGTTCCCGTGGTACCCATGGCGCTGACAAAATGGCTAATGGTGCCGTTGGTATCCCTCCAGATCTCCGGTCCCGTACCTTCATAATGGGCGCGCGGATTATCCGGGTTGGAAAACTGATCCAGTACTTTTCCCTTACCATCGGCTTGCATTTGTTTAGCCAGATCCCGCGCACCTTCCATGCTCTGCTCCCGGCTCACAAATATAATATCCGCCCCAAAAGCCTTCATCACCTGGCGGCGTTCCACGCACATATGGTCGGGCATAATCAATACCATCCGGTAACCTTTAATGGCCGCCGCCATGGCAAGAGCGATGCCGGTATTGCCACTGGTGGCCTCGATCAAGGTATCACCGGGCGCGATCTCTCCGCGTTGTTCGGCACCGCTGATCATGCTCAGTGCCGGCCGATCCTTGACTGAGCCTGCCGGATTATTGCCCTCCAGCTTGACCAGAATTGCGTTACTGCTCTCTCCGGGCAGGCGTTTCAGCTGCACCAGGGGCGTATTACCGACAAACTGCTCGATGCTCGAAAAACTCATGAGATCAGCGTACTCCCTTGTAGCTATTCAATTTCCTGTGCATTTCGGTATTTTCAACCAGACACCGAATCATAGCCTTTTGGCCACACATGACAACAACTTGCCGGGCAGCTAGTACCCCCTTTTATCCGGGGTTCGTGTTCAGGAGAAACCTTGCCTCGACCATTAATCGTTTCATTTCCCGCACAGCTTCACCCAGCCCGGAAATAACGGCCCGCGCGACGATAGCATGACCGATATTGAGTTCGCGCAGCTGTGGAAGTGCAGCAATTGCCTGTACATTGTGATAATGCAGACCATGTCCGGCGTTTACCTGCAATCCAATGTCATCGCCGAGGCAGATAGCCTGATGAATTTTCGTGAATTCAGCATCCTGGTCTGATGGATTACCGGCATCGGAAAAATGTCCGGTATGAATCTCAATACAAGGAGCACCCACTTCTTTAGAAGCTTCGACCTGTCGCCTGTCGGCATCGATAAACAGCGATACACGCACACCAGCTTCCGACAAACGTTGACAGGCATCACGCATACGTTCCATCTGCCCTGCCACATCCAGCCCGCCCTCAGTTGTAAGCTCTTCGCGCCTTTCGGGCACCAGGCAACAGTCCATCGGCCGGACCCGACAAGCAATATCGAGCATTTCTTCAGTAACGGCCATTTCCAGGTTCATACGCGTTTGTAGAACATCCTTCAACATGACAACATCGCGATCCTGGATATGACGGCGGTCTTCACGAAGATGCAGGGTAATACTGTCCGCCCCTGCCTGTTCCGCTTCAATGGCCGCCTGAACCGGGTCAGGATAATGCGTGCCGCGTGCCTGACGCAGCGTGGCAACGTGATCGATATTGACACCAAGCAGAATCGGATTCATACACGTATTCCCCTAGTTTCTTTTCAGTGATCTAAACAGTTCACGTGATTTAAGTGGTTTGTCACCGAGATAAAGGTTCAAGGCTGCACGCGTTAACCGCTTGGCATCCCGAAGCACCTCAGCCGTAGTCATTCTTTCCTGCGACAGAGCCAGCAGGCTTGATCCTTTGAAGACAAATCCCTGCGCTGCTTCTCCGCTGGTAATAACAGGCCCGGACTCTAATTGATATTCATAGTAAAGTTCCGGCTGTACCGGTTCACCCATTTCAATTTCAGTGTCCAGCAACAATCCATAACCCAGTTCCTGCAACAGTCTCTTTTCGAATAGTCGTAATACCGGCTCAACCTCAAAACCATGGGCAAAGTTCTGCAAGCTGGCCTGATAGGCCATATAGAGTCCAGGGTGCGGATCATGGCGCGCCAGCAAACGAAGCAACAACTCATTCAGATAAAACACGCTATATAATGCCGTGCCCTTAAAACTGTGGAGAGGGCCATCCGCCTCCACAGCGGTCAGTGTGCCCAACTCACCACGGGCATTCCAGGACAGGCGCAGAGACCGGAACGGCTGCAACTCACCGCGCTGTCTGGATTTTGGTGAACGAACACCTCGTGCCACCAGACCCACCCGGCCATGGGATTCTGTAAACATCTCCAGCAAGGCGCTGCTTTCGCGGTAAGGCCGCTGGTGCAACAGGTAGGCAGGAACCAGTTCAATACGTGAAATAACAGCCATGAATCAGTCTTCGTTATAACCGAGACTGCGCAATGCCCGCTCATCATCTGCCCAGCCCTCCTTTACCTTCACCCACAGCTGAAGAAACACTTTCTGACCAAAAGCTCTCTGCATATCTTCCCGAGCCTCACTCCCTACCTCTTTCAGCCGCTGCCCCTTGTTACCAATCACTATCGGTTTATGACTCTCTTTCTCCACCCAGATAAGCGCGTAAACATGCAGGGTTTTCTTTTCTTTCCTGAAGCGCTCGATTTCCACTGTCAGTCCGTAGGGGATTTCCTCTCCCAGCTTGCGAAACAGTTTTTCACGCACCAGCTCGGCTGCCAGAAATCGTTCGCTGCGATCGGTAACCTGGTCTTCGGAATAATAAGGCGGCGACTCCGGCAATCGCTTGCGAACCGCCGCTTCCAGTTGTTGCAGATGGTCACCGTTCTTTGCACATATCGGAATGAGCTCTGCAAACTCTCTTTTTCCCGACAGCACTTCGAGCTGCGGCAATAAATTGGTCTTGTCTGCCACACGGTCGATCTTATTAATGGCAAGAATGACCGGGCAGGACACGTGTTCGAGCTTTTCAATAACCCAGTCATCGTCCTCTTGCCAGCGGGTACCTTCGACAACAAACACAACGACATCAACATCACGAAAACTGTCAACCGCCGCGCGGTTCAGGTAACGATTCATGGCTCGCGGTTGCCTGGCATGCAGGCCAGGTGTATCGACAAAAACGATCTGCGCCTGCTCGTCTGTCTTTATACCCAGGATACGGTGGCGGGTTGTTTGCGGCCGCTGCGAGGTAATACTGACCTTCTGACCAACCAGACGATTCAGAATCGTGGACTTGCCCACGTTGGGCCGTCCCACCAGGGCCACAAATCCACAACGAAAACTACCCATCGTCGGGATCACGCCCTAAACGATCCAACATACCCGCAGCGGCAGCCTGTTCCGCCCGGCGTCGGCTACTGCCTTTGCCTTGACTGGATTGCTGCGCACCGGCTACCCGACATTCAACGTGAAATTGCTGATTGTGTGATTTTCCGCTGACACTCGTCACTTCGTAAACCGGCAGATCCAGCTTGCGTGACTGCAGGTATTCCTGTAAACGCGTTTTCGGATCCTTGAGTTCATCGAGCACAGAGAGCTGACGGACCTTGCTTGAAAACAGCCGTTGCACACAGGCACGGCAGGCTTCAAACCCGCTATCCAGAACAATCCCGCCTAGAATGGCTTCCAGCGCATCCGCCAGGATGGAGTCGCGGCGGAATCCCCCGCTCTTCAGCTCCCCCGAACCCAGATACAGGTAATCACCGACAGTCACGCTACGTGCAATATCAGCGAGGGTCTCCTTTTTTACCAGACTGGCACGCAGACGGCTCAACTGCCCCTCATCGGCGTCTGGAAACAACGTGTACAGCCAATCAGCAACGATATAACCCAGCACAGCATCGCCCAGAAATTCCAGACGCTCGTTATTCTGACCGCCCGCACTGCGATGGGTCACCGCTGCCTGCAGCAGTTGAGGATCCTTGAAATTATACCCTAAAGTTCGACTTAGACCGTCCAGCGAACGGCTCAATGGGCAACAACCTCTATTTGCTTGTCAAAGGTGGCGACTATGTCGATGTTGCCAGCCAGGTGCTCACGTCGCTCATAGTTGATACCTACTTTCAGCACGCCCCTGTCCTTGCTGACCTTGATCAGTTTGGGATCAACATTGCGGACATCATTGACATTAAAGCGCCTACTGACGAGCTTGATTATCTCGCTCCTGGTCTGCTGCGTAATACCCGGTTGTTCTTTAAGTGACTCCAGCGTCGATGCCACTTTGCCAAATTCAAGATAGAGCGGCACCATACGAAGAGTAATGAGGGTAAAAAATGCTATAAGACCCAATACCAGCATCCAGCCGATTGCCGTCATGCCTTTTTGGTGATGCCATTTCTTCATCGCTGTTCTCCGCAGACTAGTTGATGGAATCCCCGATACGATCCCAGCCCACACCACCGGCCGCTGAATCCCAGTTCATCCAGATCATAAAAGCTCTTCCAACCAGATTCCCGTCAGGTACGAATCCCCAGTAACGACTGTCATTACTGTTGTCGCGGTTATCGCCCATGACGAAATAGTGCCCTTCCGGTACGACAACATCAGTCGATACACCACCAACACCATTCACAACGAGAATATCGTGTTTGACGTCACCCAGCACTTCGCTGCGCAGGTCAGCACCCGACATGGACAGGCCTGACCCTGTCCCTATATAGCTACCCGCCGGTATTTGCGCAACTTTCTCATTATTTATATACAGGGTTTTGTCCTGATAAACCACGTGGTCACCGGCTACACCGACCACTCGCTTGATGTAATCGATGCTGGGATCCCTGGGAAAACGGAAAACCACCACATCGCCGCGTTCCGGCTCACCCAGCTCCATGACTTTCTTGTTGACCACCGGCAAACGAATACCGTAGGCATACTTATTGACCAGAATAAAATCACCGACCAGCAGGGTTGGCATCATCGAGCCAGACGGTATACGGAAGGGTTCCACCAGGAAGGAGCGCAATAACAGCACAGCCAGAATAACCGGGAAAAAAGATTTGGCATACTCAACAAGCGTTGGTTCTTTGAGCGTTGCCTCCACCCGACCGGGATCAATACCAGCCCCGCCGGCACCCAGCGCCGCCGCCTGCTGCCTGCGTTTTGGTGCCCACATTAGAACATCAACAGCCCATATCAGCCCGGTCACCAGGGTGGCCACTACCAGTATGGTTGGAAAATCAAAATTCATGTTTATTTCTTCCCGACTTGCAGTACGGCCAGAAACGCCTCCTGCGGTATCTCCACCTTGCCAAACTGTTTCATGCGCTTTTTACCCGCTTTCTGTTTTTCGAGCAACTTGCGTTTTCGTGTGATGTCGCCACCATAACATTTTGCCGTAACATTTTTACGCAAAGCCTTGACCGTGGTTCGCGCGATAATCTGGGAGCCAATGGCTGCCTGGATAGCCACATCAAACATCTGCCGTGGAATGATCTCTCTCATTCTATCGGCCAGGTCACGCCCGCGGCTTTGCGCAAATTCACGATGTACGATCACTGACAGGGCATCCACGTGTTCACCATTGATAAGAATATCGAGTTTAACCAGAGAGGCCGCCTGGAAGCGCTCAAACGAATAATCGAATGAAGCGAAGCCACGACTCACTGATTTCAGCCGGTCAAAGAAATCCAGCACCACTTCGCTGAGTGGCAACTCATAACTCAGGGACACCTGTTGCCCGAGGTACTGCATGCTTCGCTGCACACCGCGCTTTTCAACGCACAAACCGATCACAGCGCCGAGATAATCCTGTGGCACCAGTATATTGGCGAGAATGATGGGCTCACGGATTTCATCGATCTGGTTGACCGGTGGCAGGCTGGCCGGGTTATCGACGAGCTGTACCTCACCCCTGCTATTGAGTATTTCATAGACCACAGTGGGTGCCGTGGTAATCAGGTCCAGATCATATTCACGCTCCAGGCGTTGCTGGATAATCTCCAGGTGCAGCATGCCAAGAAAACCACAACGGAACCCGAAACCCAGTGCTGTTGACGTCTCCGGCTCAAAATGCAATGAGGCATCATTCAGCCGCAGTTTCTGCAGCGCTTCACGCAAGTCTTCGTAGTCATCAGAAATAACAGGGTACAAACCGGCGAACACCCGCGGCTGCACTTTCTGAAAACCCGGCAACGCTTCACTGGCCTGGCGGTCGGTTAAGGTAATGGTGTCACCGACCGGCGCACCGTCGATATCCTTGATACCGGCAATGACAAAGCCGACATCGCCCGCTTTAAGCTGTTCACGTTCTTCACGGCGTGGCGAAAAAATACCGACCTTTTCAGCCTGGAAATCCCGTCCAGTGGACATGACACGTATTTTCTGACGGCGGCGCAAGCGGCCCTGCACCACCCGCACCAGTGAAATCACACCGACATAGTTATCGAACCAGGAATCAATAATCAGGGCCTGTAACGGCTGTTCCGTATCACCCTGCGGCGGTGGAATACGATCGATCAACCGCTCAAGCAGTTCCTCGATACCGAAACCGGTCTTGGCACTGACCTCGACCGCATCAATCGCCTCAATACCGATAATATCTTCGATTTCCTGTTTCACGCGGTCCGCGTCCGCAGACGGCAAGTCAATCTTGTTCAGCACCGGCACCACTTCCAGACCCTGTTCAATCGCCGTATAGCAGTTGGCGACACTCTGCGCTTCAACGCCCTGGGCTGCATCGACCACCAACAAGGCGCCTTCGCAGGCAGACAAGGAGCGCGAAACTTCGTAGGAGAAATCCACGTGTCCGGGCGTGTCGATGAAGTTCAAGACGTAGGTCTCGCCATTTTTCGCCTGGTACTCCAGCGACACGCTCTGGGCTTTGATGGTAATGCCGCGCTCGCGCTCCAGGTCCATGGAATCCAGCACCTGTTCCCCCATCTCACGCTCGCTCAGTCCGCCACAGATCTGGATAAACCGATCTGCCAGCGTCGATTTGCCATGATCGATATGCGCAATAATGGAAAAGTTGCGGAGGTGAGACAGATCAGCCATTTCCGTCCCCGCCAATGGATTTACAAGACACGAGTAACAACCTGATATTTAAAGAAGAATGGTACCAAGCCGGCACCACTTTCGAATTGGCGACCAAGTATACACGCAATTGCTCGGCCAGGTGACGCAGGACAATAAAAAACCCTAAGCTGAATTTCTCACAAGGTCACAAATACCCAAACGACATAAAGGAACGACACGTTAATTCGTGTCCGCGAAAGATTCTTGAGGAACAGGCTGTTACCTGAAAGCACGGCAGATACACACGGAAATCCTTTGTGGTGGGAAATCCGTAATGATCGAATTCACAACTGGCCGAGAAACTGCCGCAACACCTGCTCGTCCAGGTGATAATGACAGACCTCGCGCTCCCCCAGGCATAATACCGGCACCCATTCATCATAACGCCGCGCCAGCTCAGCGTCGCGGTCAACATCCACCAGCTGCAGCTCAAACTCAAGTCGTCGTTGCAGGCCCCGCAGGGCCTGCAACATCGCTTCACATAAATGGCAGCCTTCCCGGTAATACAGGATCAGCTGGGCCACTACTTCGGCTCGGGAACCTTCATTGCCAGGAAAATCGGGCCACCACGCCGCTGCACCAGAATTGCCACCGACTTACCGGCTGGCAGTTTCTCAATCATTGCTTCAAACACATCGACACCATTCACCAGCTTGCCGCCAACCCGGAGGATGATATCGCCCTCGCGTACGCCAGCGTCTTCCGCGGCACCGTCACCGACCGATTCCACCAGCACCCCGCCTTCGAGTTTCAGCCCCTTGCGCTGCTCATCGGTCAGGTCAGCGATCTGGATATTCAGCCGGTTATCACTGCTGGTCTTGCTGGTCTCAGCCTTGGCAATCTTTTCGTCCTTGTCCGGCAGTTCACCCAGTTTCACCCACAGCGTCTGACTGCGGCCTTGACGCATGACTTTAACCGGAACTTTCTTACCCACCGGCGTACTACCCACGACCGGCGGCAAACTGGAGGAACGCTCAACCTGCTTGCCATTGAAGGAAACCACGATGTCACCCACCTGCATATCCGCTTTTTCAGCAGGGCTGCCCGGCATCACCTTGGCAACCAGGGCGCCCTGCGGCTTGCTCATACCGAAGGATTCGGCCAGCTCCAGCGTGACATCCTGAATCAGCACGCCCAGCCAGCCACGACTGACTTTGCCGTGGTCCTTTAACTGACCGGCAACGTCCATTGCCACTTCAATCGGGATGGAAAACGACAGGCCCATATAGCCACCGGTACGGCTGTAGATCTGCGAGTTCACGCCAACCACTTCGCCATCCAGGTTAAACAAGGGGCCGCCCGAGTTACCCGGATTGATCGCCACGTCAGTCTGAATAAACGGCACATAGTTTTCTCGCGGCAATGCCCGCCCCATGGCGCTGACGATGCCGGCTGTCGCCGAGTGGTCAAAACCAAAGGGTGAGCCGATCGCCACCACCCATTCGCCCACTTTCAGGGTATCGGATTTACCGATTTTCGCGATCGGCAGATTATCAGCGTCAATTTTCAACAGGGCAACGTCGCTGCGCTCGTCAATACCGATGACCTCTGCCTTGAGTTCGCGACGGTCCTCCAGGCGCACGATGATTTCATCGGCATCCTTGACCACGTGGTTGTTGGTCAGAATGTAGCCGTCTTTGGATATAATGAAACCGGATCCCAGCGACTTGGCTTCCCGTTCACGAGGTATCGCATTACCACCCTGCTCGCCAAAGAAGTGCTTGAATAAATCACCAAACGGCGAACCCTCGGGCAAATCGGGAATTTCCATGCCTTCAGGCAGATTCATGTGGCCGGACTTCACTTTCTGCGTGGTACTGATATTCACCACCGCATCGGTGGCCTCTGCAATCAGATCGGTAAAATCGGGTAAGCTGCCTGCCTGTAGATTCGCAGTCCCTGCCAGCACAAAGGCCGTAAAAACAAACATCCGGCCCATTCTCTTTAACGAAATCATAGATACTCCTGAATTACTCTATCGCTATCATTCCCGCTGAAGCCTGTCGGCGTAACACAACCGGCTGAAAGTTTGGATCATTTCGTATTCGGCGGGTAAACCTTTTCAGCCAGACAAGCCCGGCAATCAAACCCGAAATCCCCAGCGTCACGCTGGCAAATTCAGCATTCTCCCAAATAAACTGTTCTGCGCCCAGTTCGCCAATCAAGCCACCGAGCAACAATAGCAGAATTGGTACAGCGTAGACCGCCAGCGAACCGCGTACCAGCGCCTGCTCCCTGATGCCGATAACCACCTGATCCCCGACCCTGAGCGGCATGGCGGATAAAACGCGCACCACATTACGTCGATTTCCCAACACTTTCGACAGGGTTGCCGTACCGCAGCCTTTCTCTGCCGAACAGGAACTACAGCTTGAGCGGCGCTGTGTCTCCACCCAGACCTCGTTACCGTTAATTCGTACGACTTGCGCAGTTTCTTCAAGCATGGGATTACTTAAGGTGGACGGATTTGCCGATCAGTTCGACGGTCTGGCGCGGCACTTCACCGACCACCGTCACGTAATAACCGCCGACCATGGTACCGTAAGCATTGAGGGCACCCCGATGCGACACGCCGCTGTAAGCTTCATTATCCTTCAATGATTTTTCGATATAAACCGAAACGCTGGCAACACCATCACTGTACACCCAGTGTTCGACACCCGCATCATCTGCAGACAGCTGATGCCAGCCGTGATCGGTCAGCATGAAACCATCGGGGACCTGCGCCACCTTCCAACGCGAATCCGCAGCATCATCACCCGTCTCCGGTTGCTCCTCGGGCTCGCGATGCCAGGTAAAATCGGCACCGTCCAGCTCCGGTAACAATTTCTGACCTGCGATCGCTGACGGAAACTCCACCGCCGTAAACATCACCTGCTCGATGGCGTCACCGTTGGCTGCCGTCAATTCGGAGCGCAGCAATAAATGGCTTTCGTCGTGAACACAGAGTCTGCGCCCGTAGCGGTACTCATCACGCGGTTCGACCGCGACCACCCGGCACATCAGTCCGGCAACACGGTCCTCATCCAGCACTTTAAAACGATAGTGTTTTTCCAGATCCATTAGCTCCGTGGGGAAACTCACTGGAAACGGTGTACGCGGCCGGCTCTTGTTGACGACCACCGCCTGACGATCCCCGAGAATACAGGTCACCACTTGATTGTCACGTAACACTTCACGCTTGGGACCAGTCAGAGACAGCAGGCGTTCACGCTCGCCGGATTCATCCCTGGCGTGAACGATCTGCATGGCTTCAAGACTACCCTGGCGCTGATAGACAAAGGTCCCGAAATAGTTCAATGACCGGGAGGCCATGGACATGCGCTCCAGCCACTGACGGGCATCCGACTCGGCCCACGCCACATTTTGCGCGGCCACAATCACCAGTGCCAGAACGCTTGATGCCAAGGAACGTGTCATTGCCGGTTGTGTTCATACCCTACAATGCGCACATAGGGCATAACGCCCTGTACACCCCGGCTGGCGGCATATTCGTTATGATTCACCAGATAAGCAGCCAAGCGTTTATCGATACGGGGTTCTATACGATCCCACAGTCCCTCACTCCCGCCTGTCGCTGGCGCGACATTCTCGATGAGTGCCACCCTGGGCGCCGTCTCAACCGCCGGCTGTCGAACTGAAGTTACGGCTAGAACAGCCACCAGTGCGACCGAAGCCGCTACCGCCAATCCAGCGATCGGTTTCAACCAACTCAACCCAGCCGTATTCGGCTTATCCGTCTCGGGCAGGGTACTATCCTGCTCCAGTGCCCGCTTCACCCGGTCGGCGATACCCAGCGTGGCCACCTGCCCGGCGCCACGCATCACCTCGCTGATCAACTGATAACGCCCAAGAATTTCCCGAAGGCCGGTATCGCGCTGTAATCGCCCCAGCAACAAAGGCCGTTCAATCTCATCGAGTTCATCATCTACCAATGCAGACAGTTGTTCACCTATTTCGTCTCTCATCTCTATTCACCCGCATCCGTCTCATCCAGCAAGGGCCGAATCTGTTTATCGATCGCATCCCTCGCTCTGAAAATCCGCGACCGCACTGTACCAATCGGACATTCCATGGCACTGGCGATCTCTTCATAACTCAATCCTTCCAGTTCACGAAGCACGATGGCTACGCGCAACTCTTCGGGTAACGCTTCGATCGCATCCTGGATTGTTTCCGCCAGTTCACTTCTTAAAGCCAGGCGCTCCGGCGTTGCATATTCCTTAAGACCGGAACCTGCATCGAATTGTTCCGCTTCCTGGGCATCAACATCGTCTTTTGGTGGGCGCCGGCTGGCTGCTACCAGGTGATTCTTGGCGGTATTGATGGCGATTCGATAGAGCCACGTATAGAAGGCACTGTCCCCACGGAAATTCGGCAACGCACGGTATGCCTTGATGAAGGCATCCTGCGCGACATCCAGCACTTCGCTCGGGTCGTGGATATAACGGCTGATGACGTTGGCGAGTTTGTGTTCGTATTTACGAACCAGAATATCGAAAGCGGCCTTTTCACCGCTTTGCACCCGCTCGACCAATTCCTGGTCCAGGTTGCTTTCCCGCATCCGGGC
>JAUXDG010000257.1 GCA_030618475.1 Gammaproteobacteria bacterium
TGGCGGGATTACTAACCTCGCGTCATATAAAAACAAAATGGTGAGTGAGGAAATACTTCACATCTTCTCGAAATAGAGACGTTACAAAATGTACCTGCTCAGGTCTTCATCCTGGGCCAGGTCTGCCAATTGCTCATTGACATAATCGGCATCGACGGTCAACGAGTTGCCGGAGTGGTCTGCTGCTTCAAAAGACACTCTTTCCAGCAAACGCTCCATGACCGTGTGCAAACGGCGTGCACCGATGTTTTCCGTGCGTTCGTTTATCTCCCAGGCTACCCTGGCAATACGCTCAATGCCGTCGTCCGCAAAGCTCAGTTGCAGCCCTTCTGTCATCATCAGTGCAATGTACTGTTCGGTGAGCGATGCATCCGGTTCTGTCAGAATACGAACGAATTCCGCTACCCCCAGCGCCTGCAGTTCGACACGGATGGGCATGCGGCCCTGCAGTTCGGGAATCAGATCCGAGGGTTTGGACATGTGGAAGGCGCCGGAGGCAATAAACAGGATATGGTCGGTTTTCACCATGCCGTGTTTGGTCGTGACAGTACTGCCCTCCACCAGCGGCAGCAGATCGCGCTGTACACCCTCCCGGGATACACCCGGGCTGCCACCCTGGTCACTGCGCTGAGTGACTTTGTCGATTTCATCAAGGAATACAATGCCATTCTGTTCGGCCGCTGTTAAAGCGCATAACTTCAGGTCTTCCTCGTTGATCATCTTGCCGGCTTCTTCGTCGGTCAGTACTTTGAAGGCGTCGGCCACTCGCAGCTTGCGGGCTTTGGTGCGGCCGCTGCCAAAGTTCTGAAACATGCCCTGCAACTGGCTGGTCATTTCTTCCATGCCCGGTGGAGCCATAATTTCAATGCCCGGCGGCGTGGCCGACACTTCAATCTCGATTTCCTTGTCATCAAGCCGGCCTTCACGCAGCATTTTGCGGAATTTCTGCCGGGTTTCGCCGTTACCGGTTTCCTCGGCTTCGCCACTGAAACCCGCAGCGCGCGGTTTTGGCAGGAGCGCATCAAGAATACGGTCTTCTGCCGCGTCCTGGGCACGATGACGTACCTTGGACATGGCCTCTTCGCGCGTCATCTTGATGGCAATGTCGACCAGGTCACGGATGATGGATTCTACATCGCGGCCGACATACCCGACTTCAGTGAACTTGGTGGCTTCTATTTTTATGAAGGGTGCTTTGGCCAGTTTGGCCAGTCGCCGGGCAATTTCGGTTTTACCCACGCCGGTGGGGCCGATCATGAGTATGTTCTTTGGCGTAATTTCACTGCGCAGCGGCTCGTCTACCTGCTGCCGACGCCAGCGATTACGCAGGGCTATGGCGACAGCACGTTTAGCGTCATCCTGGCCGATGATATGTTTGTCCAGCTCCTGGACGATTTCACGGGGGGTCATTTCAGACATGGGTTAAATTAAAACTCGAGTTCTTCCAAAGTCAGATTCTGGTTGGTGTAGACACAAATACTGGAAGCGATTTTCAGGCCTTTCTCAACGATGCTGCGCGCATCCAGATCGGTGTTATCGAGCATGGCGCGCGCTGCAGCCTGTGCAAACGGACCACCGGAACCGATGGCCATCAGGCAGTCTTCGGGTTCTATTACATCGCCGTTGCCGGTGATGATCAGGGAACTTTCCTTGTCGGCCACCACCAGCAGGGCCTCCAGGCGGCGCAGCATACGGTCGGTGCGCCAGTCCTTGGCCAGCTCGACGGCAGAGCGAACCAGGTGCCCCTGGTGTTTCTCCAGTTTGGCTTCGAAGCGTTCGAACAGCGTGAATGCATCAGCAGTACCACCGGCAAACCCCGCCAGCACTTTACCGTGGTAAAGCGTGCGTACTTTGCGTGCGTTAGCTTTCATCACGGTGTTGCCCATGGAGACCTGACCATCACCGCCGACCACCACGCGGCCATTTCGGCGTACGGAAAGAATGGTTGTGCCGCGATACTGTTCCACTCCAGATTCCTGCATTCTTGTAAACGGGGCCGGAATTGTACACCAAGACTGCCTCTGGATCAGGCTGGCCAGGATTTCTCACCTTCTGCCCTGGGGCATGTGGTTAAGGTTGTGAGAAATCCGGGTTAGGGGCACAGGTGAGAAATGCGGACCAGGGCATGCCGATACTATGATTCGCTTTTTTTCGATTTGCCTGCGCGCGGATGCGCTTTATCGTAAACCTGGGCGAGTCGCTGAAAATCGAGATGGGTGTAGACCTGGGTCGTGTTAAGATTGGCATGGCCGAGCAATTCCTGGACAGCGCGCAGATCACCGCTGGATTCCAGCAGGTGGGTGGCACAGGAATGGCGCAGGGCATGCGGGTGCAGGCGGATGTCAAATCCCTGTTTGAGGGCCCAGCGCCTGAAGCGCTGTTGAACACTGCGGGGGCTCAGGCGTGTGCCGGTTCGGTTAATGAACAAGGCTGACTCTCCCTCGGCACAGTGAACGGCGCGGATTTTCAACCAGTTCTGCAGCACTTCGCTGGCTTTGCGGCCAACCGGGACGACACGGGTTTTACGGCCTTTACCAAGTACCCTGGCCTCACACTGTGGCAGATCGATGTCTTGCAGGTCGAGACCGACCAGCTCTGCCAGGCGCAGGCCGGAGGAATACAACAGTTCCATCATCGCCAGGTCGCGTTGTGCCAGCCAGTCATCAGCAGCGGTATCCAGCAGGCCCTGAATGCGGTCGATGTCCAGGCTGTGGGGAAGTTTGTGCGGCGTTTTCGGGGCGCGTATGTCCTGGGCGGGATTACTGCTCAAGATACCCTGTCTGATGAGGTGGCGGCAGAAGCTGCGCAGGGCGGATAATTTGCGCTGGATACTACGCCCGCCGAGTCCCTGCCGGTGGATCTGCGCCGCGAAGCTGCGCACCTGTTGAGGATGCAGCTCCGACCAGCGCGCGATACCTTGTTCATTGCAGAACCGTACTACAGATTCCAGGTCACGGCGGTAATTGCTGAGGGTGTGTGGGGACAATCGGCGTTCGTCACGTAAGTGCGATTCGAATTTGTCTAGTTGGGATACCTCGCGCTGAAGCACGAGGCCTACCAGGCACGGTCCCGAACAGCGATGTCGACTATCCTGATGTGGTCATGGATTATCACTGGTGTGATTTTCCAGCAGAGATGACAACAGTTCGCCGAGGTGGCTGAGAAAGAGGGT
>JAUXDG010000198.1 GCA_030618475.1 Gammaproteobacteria bacterium
GCTCCCTGGTTAAAATAGGTTTGACCTGCCACGGTCTGACCTGGATCAATAGGGGACAGACCACGATTACCACGCGCAATCACCACGCAACCTGCTATCCTATGCAAGCTGATCTATACACGGATAAGGATATCCACCATGCCCCGACGCGCCCGCATCGCTGTGCCCGGCATTCCCTGGCACATCATCCAACGTGGCAACAACCGCAGTGCCTGTTTCTACGCCGAGGAAGATTACCGCCGGTATCTTGATACGCTGTCAGACATGTCGACCCGTTTCGACTGTCAGATTCATGCTTACGTTTTGATGACCAACCACGTCCACCTGTTGCTGACCCCGGCCCGCAAGGACAGCGCCAGTCTGCTGATGAAACATCTGGGTCAACGCTACGTACAATATGTCAATCGCCAGTACCGGCGTAGCGGCACACTCTGGGAAGGCCGATTCCGCTCCTGTCTCGCCCAGAGGGATGAGTATGTGCTGACCTGCTACCGCTACATCGAACTCAACCCGCTGCGGGCCGGCATGGTAGCGCACCCGCGTGATTACCGCTGGTCCAGCTACCGATGCAACGCGGAAGGCAAGGCCAATCCGCTGATAACATCCCATCACGAGTATGAGCGCCTGGGAATGACGACGACCGAGCGACACGCCGCATACCGGCAACTGTTCGCAGCACACATCGATCCTGAACATATCGCCGAAATCCGTGCCGCAACCAACGGCAATTATGTATTGGGCGATAATCGATTCAAGGAAGAGATCAGCGGCATGCTCAAGCGGCGGGTGACGAGGGGCAAGGCCGGGCGGCCTGCCCGGAGCAATAGTGATGGGGGTTAATCGTGGTCTGTCCCCTATTTAAAAGAAAATGGGACTCAAATTAAAGGGTGGCTCAAGCTCTGGCGGTGACAAATACATGAGCCACGGCCTATAGAGCAGGCCTGGACTCAAGGCGGCCGCTTATTTAGCCGTTATAGCATCAGAGAGCTATGAAAAATTTAATTCTACTGGCAGTTTTTGGTTTTGGTGCTTTCCAGATGTGGGAGAAGTTTAGAAGTTCGGCACAGCCAATTTATGATGAATCATATGTCGCTGTCTACGGGAGAAATTCATGTGGTTTCACCAGGAAATTCCTCTCGGAGTTGGAAGCATCAGGTGTAAATTATCATTACTTTATCGTGGATGATCAAAGTGTGGCGAACACTCTTCATTCAAGAATGGAGTCGTCAGGCATTTCAACTCGCCGATACAATTTACCGGTTATTGATGTCAATGGCGATATCTCGGTAAGACCGGAATTCCGAAAGGTACTTAGTGAGTACAATGACAAGCTATAAAAAGGCCATGAGAAATGGCCCAAAAAAGTCGTGGGCCGGACGTCGCTACGCTCCGTCTTTTATGCCGGCAAGGTAAGTGACATCTAAGCAATAGTGGTTTCCAATTCCAATAAATTGAAAGTAATACGAAGCCTCAGAAAGCTGTTGATTGTCGCGTGTTCCGTGCTGGTCGGATCGGTAGCATTGTCCTATTCTTTGCCCTGGCCGCTTTTTATCAGGGAAATTATAGTACTGGTGGGAGTGGGTATATATGGATTAGCGACGCTCTTGGTTATATTCTCTAGATGTCCGCGTTGTGGTTATTTATTTCACAACGTGCTGGGTTTCAATAATCCGTTTTCACCTGTCGGTAGTCACTGCGGGCTTCCACTTGGAGGTGACGATGTCACTTAACAAGGTGCCCTGGTCAGACGCTTCGCGCCGCTGAACTTATATGCCGGGCGCCCATTATGAGCCCTGAACGGTAGCAATCCGGGGACTCTCTTCCAGGTCCGATGCTGATGATCAAACCCACAGGGATATCGCTCGCCAGGCAGCCAACAGCGAAAACAGCAGGAAGATCATCCCTCCGGTTCGGTGTATCCAGTGTGTCGGTAAACGCTTGAGCAGGGTGCTGCCCGCCCATACACCGAGTCCGGATACCGTGGCCAGTGCCAGGGTTGCACCAACCCATACCGGTAAAGAGGGCAGTGTGCTTGCCAATCCCGCCACGGCAATCTGGGTTTTGTCCCCGAATTCCGCCGCCAGGATAAGCGCTAGGGTAGTCAGCAAAATGCCATGCTGACCGCTCTCCTTGATGTCTTCGCTGTCATCGTCATCTGCACGCAGGGCGTGAATGCCAAACACGGCGAACAGCACCGCGACTATGGCAGCGGTAATATGTTCAGGAATCCAGGTGGCGACCCCGGCACCGAAAAGCACCGCCAGCAGATTAAGGAAGGCAAAAGCCATCACCGCGCCTGACAGTACAGGCCAGGGGCGGTGTCGGGCAGCCAGGGTCATACAGACCAGTTGGCTTTTATCACCGATTTCCGCCAGGGCGATCAGGGTGAAAGTGGAGGCAGTGGTGGCGAGCCAGTCATAGAAGAGCATGGCAATAAAACAGCATAACGAGAGGCGGCTATTATCCCCGCCTGGTAGAGCTTACGCCAGCCAGCGGCGCATCAATGCCGGACTTCGTACACGGGTTTCTTGTACTTCCAGCGTTTGTATGCCCAGAACCAGTCCTGTGGCGCTTCGATAATCTGTTTTTCAACGGCCCGGATATAGGGCTCCATGATGACGCCGCTTTGCTGCCGGTACGGGGGTTCAGTCAATACTTCAAAGCAGATCCGGTAATGGCCGCGTCGAACACGCTTCATGTGAACAAAAACGACAGGTGCTTTCAGTAACTGCGCCAGCTTTTCCAGCCCGGGAAAGAATGCAGTGTCACGGTGCAGAAAACGGCTCCAGTATTTTTCTTCGTCCGCTCTGGGCCCCTGGTCAGCGACCACTGCAATGACGCCCGGGTGCCGGGCGAACTTCACTAATTCAGGTAACGAGCTTTTTGCTTCGATCAATTTGCTGCCATAGCGGCTGCGCATCTGCAGCAGCAGCGTATCGATGCCGCGGTGGTTAAGCGGTTTGTATAAGACGGCAAGCGGTACCCCGAGCCGTGCTGAGCAGGCCATTTGCAGCCACTCCCAGTTACAGTGGTGTGAAGCGGCAGCAAGTATCGTCCTGTGTTGATGTAGCAGTGAGTCAATAAGCTCTGTATTTTCGATTTCAACCCGTTGCGCCAGCTCATGATCGCTGAATGACAAACATTTGATGGTTTCAAACAGGATATGGATCGCATGACGGTAACTTCGTGCAGCCAGTCGGCGGATGGCTTGTGACGATTGTTCGGGGAAGGCGCGGCCCAGATTCTCCACCACCAGGTCACGCTGAAACCGGATCAGATGGAAGAACAGAACAAACAGCATGTCCGCTAACATATACAGCAACGGCAGCGGGAGACGGCCGAGTAGCCGGATCAGCACGACCGGCCAGCGTGCAGATTTTACATCGGGGTTCGGTTCGGACATGGGCGATGGATTATCGCACGCTTCGTAATGAATCCCTATTGGCTGTTGCCGGTATACTTCGCGGAAGCAACGAGAATTTACCTATACCAATGAATCAGGACCACCCCGAATTGCAAAAAGCCGTGGCCGCCATCAGTCGGGGGGCATTTCAGCAGTCGTTTGAAATCGTATCCCGGCTGGCGCACCAGGGTGTAGCCATGGCTCAGCACTTTCTTGGCTGGCATTACCATAAGGGCATAGGCATAGATCAGAATGACCGGCAGGCTGTTTTCTGGTGGCAAAAAGCGGCAGTGCAGGGGATTGCCGAGGCGCAACAGGGCCTGGGCTGGGCTTATGCAAACGGTCGAGGCGTTGATGAGGACCCGGCGGAGGCCTATCGCTGGTATAACCGTGCCGCCGCCAGCGGCGACGAAGAAGCCAGAAGTGGCTTGTCTGAAGCAGCCCGCAAGTTGAGTCCGGAGCAGTTACGCTTACTGGAGCAGGAAGAACAGGTGCCGGGTAAACGTTAGTAATTGGTTATCCAGCGCCAGACAGCGCCGCTGGGGCGGTCAACGCCGGTTTGCATGTAATACAGCGCCTGCTGATCATTAACAATGTAGCGTATCTGATAGGTGGCTTCCTGATGGCCACAGAACAGTATCTGGTCACCGCTTTGCAGGCACTCTTCCATATCCGGGAGTAACATGCCTGCGCCGTCACGCTTGATCAGCAATGGCACACAGGGCAGCAGCTCTGACCTGTTCTTCGGGTTTGAACAGATATCTTTCAGCAGTACTTTGTGTCGGCGAATAAGGCAGCCGAAGACGGCAGGCGCCTGCCGTGGTGATATTTCCAGTTCCCAGGTCTCCGGGGTGACTTCGGCAACAACACCGGCGATCCGGCTGACCAGCAGGTTGGCCCATTCCTCGTTCTGATTGCGTGTCAGCCGGAAGAAGTCGCCCAGCAGGGGGGCCAGGATCAGCCCCAGAATGTGCTGAGCCACAATCGTGCCCGGCTGCATGATCAGGTCAATATCGGCGGCCCTGAAGATGGGATCCTTTTTCTGCTGGTTCTGCCGGGCGACAGTGAACAGCCCGGGATTGAGGTAGCGTGCGGTGATCAGGACCGACAGGTTATTAGCGTCGTTGTCAGTGCCGGCAATAACGCCTACCGCATCCTGAATATCCGCCGCAAGCAGTGTATTCGCTTCGGTACCCCGCCCTTCTACGGTATCGAGAGGGGCTCCGGTCGCCTCGGTATCGGCCTCGATCAAGCGTGTTTTTACACCTTCGATAGCCATGGAATCACGTACCGCTTTACCGAATCGGCCGAAGCCACACAACACCCAGGTGCCGGGAGGAGGACGCTTGAAGTCGGACAAGGGGGCATCGTGCACAGCGGTCATCCATTCGTAGACCAGGTACATGCCGGGCGAATGAAACATCATCGCGAATCGGGAGGCAAAGATTTCAAACGGGTCAATGATATGATCCGTGCCAAATGAATCCATATTGGCGGCCGAGTCTTTGGAGTCCGACTGGCAGATAACCTGAACATCCGGCGCCAGCAGCTTGCTGGTGATCGCAATCGTCAGATTGCTGTGGTCATCACCGGTCAAGGCGATCACGCCACGGCAGTTCGGGCGATTCAGGCCGGCTGCAATCAGGGTGTCCGAATTCGTGGCATCTTCACTCAGGCCGGGCACGTAATCCAGCAGATCTTCAACCGCCAGATCCAGGATTTTCTCCTGGTCCTTTTCGACGACCACGCAGTGTATACCATGTCCGCTGAGTTCGCGTACCAGTAAACGGCTGGCGTCCCCATAGCCACAGAGGATATAGAAAGGCTCCTGCATGCGGCGTACCTTGCGGGCAAAAGATGAGGATGCCAGTACCCGGCGGAAACCCTGATCCTGGATCACAGTCAGGATAGTACCGATGGCGTACAGCCAGGACACTACAGCCGCGTAAATGGTAAATATGGTCCACAGACGCTGTGCGCCGGTGAATGGGTAGGGGATTTCGCCAAAGCCGATGGTTGAACCGAGAAAGCTGACAAAATAGATCGCGTGGAAGAAGTCCATGCGCCAGGGATTGCCCTGGTCATCGATACCGGGCATCAGAGTCAGGCCAACAACCGAAATCGCATACGTGGATATCAGTATGATCAACGAAGTCGGAGG
>JAUXDG010000222.1 GCA_030618475.1 Gammaproteobacteria bacterium
CCCGAAATACGAAATACGCTGACCCCGAAATACGAAACCGACCCCGAAATAGAAATACCTTGACGAAGGCACAATGCCGGTGGGCATCGATTGATAAACAATTCATGTGGCCATCTCGATCGCTAACTCGATCGCTGCAATCAGGCTGCCCGCATCGGCTTGCCCAGTGCCGGCCTTGTCGAGTGCTGTGCCGTGATCAACCGAAGTCCGGATGAAGGGTAGACCCAGGGTGATATTCACCGACCGACCGAAACCCATATGTTTAAGTACCGGTAAACCCTGATCATGGTACATGGCCAGTACTACATCTGCCTTATCCAGGTAGTGTGGTGTAAACAGGGTGTCGGCGGGTAACGGGCCGGTCAGGCGCAGGCCGTCTTTTTTCAATCGGGCAAGGACCGGTTCAATGACGTCGATTTCTTCCCGGCCGAGATGGCCGGACTCACCGGCATGGGGGTTGAGTCCCGCCACCAGGATACGGGGATCAGCGATGCCAAAATGCAGCCGGAGGCCGGCATGCAGACACCGCAGTACTGCTTCCAGACTGGCTTGAGTGATTGCGGCGGGAACCTCCGCCAGCGGCAAATGTGTTGTCGCCAGTGCGACGCGCAAACCGGTGGTCGCCAGCATCATGACGACCTGCGCCGTATCGGTCTTTTCGGCGAGGTATTCTGTGTGGCCGGTAAAGGTGATGCCGGTTTCATTGATGATGCCTTTGTGCACAGGCGCTGTCACAATGGCCTGGAACTCCTTGCACAGGCAGCCCTGGATGGCGCGGTCGAGCGTTTGCAGCACATAGCCCGCATTCGCCGTATCCAGCTTGCCGGGCGTTACCGATGCCTGCAGCTTGATCGCCGAGACAGACATGCGTCCTGCGGTTACGGATGCCTGTTGCCTGTAATCAGGCAGAGAAAGCGTTTGGTGTAAATCGCTTGCCCGCTCTGCCAGTAACTGCGGATCACCGATGAGGACGATTTCGGCGGCAAAACGGTGATTGACCAGCGCCAGGCACAGATCAGGACCAATGCCCGCCGCTTCGCCGGTGGTAACGGCAATACGGGGAGTACTAATGCGCATTTCTCATGACATTAACCACGAAGGTCACAAAGCAACGAACGGACTGACAGCGTGAGTCTGGAACATTACTCGTCGAGGTGGTATTCGACATAGGCTTCATCGCGCAGCCGCCGTAACCAGATTTCCAGTTGTTCGTCGGTTTTGCGTTGACGTATGGATTCACGTGCACGGGTACGCCGGTAATCGTCGGTTTCGTCCTGTTCCCGGCGGCCCTGGACCTGGATCAGGTGCAAGCCAAAGCGGCTCTGCACCGGCTGACTGATTTCCCCGATTGCCAGTTCATCCATGGCCTGCTCGAATTCCGGTACCATCTGACCGGGTGTGACCCAGCCCAGGTCGCCGCCCTGGCTGCCCGAGCCCGGGTCCTGGGAATGCGCGCGTGCCAGCACCGCGAAGTCTTCGCCTTGGGCGATGCGTTCGCGTAATTGTGCCATGCGGGTTTTGATCTCTTGTTCGGAAACCAGCGTGTCTGGATGTAACAATATATGCCTGGCGTGGGTTTGCTTGATCATGTGTCGCTGGTCGCCGCGAATGTCCATGATTTTAACGATATGGAAGCCGCTCGGGCTGCGAATGGGATCGCTGATCTGACCGATTTGCAGTTGTCCAACAACATCGGAGAAAAATGAGGGTAGCTGGCCGGTTTTACGCCAGCCCAGATCACCGCCATTCAGGGCCTGTTGCCCGTCTGATTCAGCAATCGCCATCTGCTCGAAATCGGCGCCGTCTTTCAGGCGTACCAGCATATCATCGGCGCGTTTTCTGGCTTCCTTGATTTGTTCCGGGCTGGCCGCTTCAGGCGTCGAAACCAGTATGTGTGCGAGGTGATACTCACGGTTCTGATCATTGAAGGAAGCCGCTGTGGCCAGCAAATGGTCGACTTCCTGCTCTGTGACCTCGACCTGGTTATCCACCATCTGCTGGCGAATCTGGTTGATGGTGATCTGGTTGCGGAACTGCTCACGAAAGGCAACATAATCACTGCCATCCTGTTCCAGTGCCTCGCGGAACTCGGACAGGCTCATATCATTTTGTTTGGCCAGTTTGCGCATGTTGTTATTGAGTGTTTCGTCATCGACACGAATGCCGTTGCGCTCTGCCAGCTGCAGTTGCAGGTTTTCCAGAATCAGTCGATCAAGAACCTGTTTTTGTAATGCTGCTCGAGGCGGCAGTTCCGCCTGCTGTGCTTGCAGCTGGCTGATGACCATGGCCGATCTGTTGTTGAGTTCGCTGTCAAGGACTACGTCATTGTTGACCGATGCGACAATGCGGTTCAGCGTCTGCTCGGCCAGGCCGTTGCCGGCAAACAATAAAAGCAGGGGCAATAAAAGGATTTTTGCTGTCATTGCAATCAATCTATCGGTCTTTCCGTCCAGCCCAGGATACCATTTTCCAGCAGTGATTCGATGTTGCTGCCGAAACTGCCGAGTCCCTTGAGGATGATTTGAGCCAGGAAGATGCGGTTTTCCTGACTTGAATCGTCAATGTAATCCCGCGTAACAAAGCGCACGCCCCAGCAGCAGCTGTCGTATTCAAAGCCCGCCAGGGTCTCGAGTTTCTGTTTCTCATCGAGATCGTAGTAGAAACGTCCCAGTACATGCCAGGACGGTGTCAACGGCCACAATATCGAGGCATCGACCTGGTTCTGGTCGCCTTTGATATAACGGTACGACAGATTGACGATTTTGCGGAACCCTGGTACGTACTGAATGCGTGCATTGGCGCGCTCAGTCACATTGTCGCGTGTGTTCCAGATCATATCGGCTTTTCCGTTCCAGGAGCGTGACAGGGCGAGTTCCATTTCACCGGCGATATCGGATTCGTTGTCGTCTTCCGGTTCGGTGTTGTTCAGTGTGACGTTGCGGTTGCCAAAATAAAACAGCTGGCCGATCGAGGCAGAGAACTTCTCGGCGCCGGTATTGGGATCAATGAAGCGGGTGCTGACGGCCAGAGCCGCTTGATTGGCATCGCCCATGCGATCTGCACCGTTAAAGCGGTTTACCTCGAACAGTTCCCGGTAACTGAAGGTGGGTTCGCTGCTGTCAAACAGGGGTATGTCCTCCTGGTTCTGTCCCTTTACCCACAGGTAGAACAGGCGCGGTTCCAGGGTCTGGGTGTATTTGGCGGAACCAATAGCCAGGTCGCGCTCGAAGTACAGGATATTGTCAAGGCTGAAGAAAGGCGTTGTTCTGGTAGGGTTTTCGGGGTCGCCCGGAGCCTGATTATCCAGCTTGAAGGCGGTATAGCGCATACCCAGTGTTGGTATTGATTCGAATGCGGCCCCGCGGATCGGCAGACTGATGTCTGGCCACAGGTCAATGCGGTCAGCGGTGACTTGCTCATCGGCATCGAAACGAACAAACTCTGAATACAGTTGTGTTTCGATGCCAAGCGGGCGGAACGGTGATGCCAGGGCGAAGGTTGTACGCGGCAGGCGTTGATAGGGCCGGTCACTCTGAGCGATGTTTTTGTCGACTGTCTGGTAATCGTCCACCTGTACGGCCAGTTGCCACCAGCTGGTTGTATATTGCGCCTGTGCCGAGCGTTGCAGGTGGGTGATGCTGGCGAGGCTGAGCGAATCGCCCAGATCGGTCAGGTAGTCCTTGTCTGACACCCGGTCATAGTCAATATGGGTCGCGAGGTGTCTGCCGAAGTTGCCTTCATCATGAATCGTCACTCGGCTGCGCTTATCCTCGGTGATATCGTCATGGTGCAGGTATTCGATACCGATGTCGCCTTCCTGCTGAGGGGTCAGATAACGGAATTCCGTCATGAGCTGGGTGCCACGGTCTTCCAGATAACGCGGAGTAATCGTTGCGTCGTAGTTGGGGGCCAGGTTGAGATAGAAGGGTGTCCGCAGTTCCAAGCCCGAATTGTCGGAGGTACCGAAACTGGGAATCAGAAGGCCGGTTTTACGTCGGTCGTCGATGGGAAAGCTAATATAGGGTGTATACAGAATGGGTACGCCCTTGATCCTCAGCTGTGCATTGCGCGCAACACCTTTACCTGTATTGTTGTCCAGGGTGACTGTGCTGCCACTGAGCCGCCAGTTATTGACGCCCTCTGCGCAGGTGGTATAGGTGGCTCTTTTATATTTGGTAACGCCTGGCTTGACTAAGAAAGCTTTTTTGGCTTTGCCGCGGGCATGACGATCGTGAAGCCAGAAACGGGTGTTATAAAATTCGCCGCGGTCTTCGTCCAGCCACATGGTACCGTGGTTGCCCGATATGCTCATGTTTGGATCATCAAAGCGAAACCCGCCTTCGGCCTCGACCGTGCGGTATCTTTCATCGTAGATTATCCGTTCAGCCCGTAACTGTTGGGCACCGCGTTGAGCCTGCGCGTCCCCCGTCAGGGTGAGCATACCGTCCGCATTACGTTCCGCCAGGTCGCCGAGGAGGTATGTGGGCGCCTGATCAAGGTCTCCCTCAAACTGAAGATCGAAGTCCCGGGCCGGTGGCGGCGGACAAACGGCCCAGGTGGAAATCGGGGCATGGGGGTCAACAGGGG
>JAUXDG010000242.1 GCA_030618475.1 Gammaproteobacteria bacterium
GGCGCAGCCCCAGGTTATGGCTATGGTGGTGCACCTGGCTATGGTGCAGCCCCAGGCTATGGCGGTGCTCCCGCATACGGTGCACCGGGAACCGGCTCCAATGACGCAGAAATGATGCGTTTGAAAGAGCGCATCAGGCAACTCGAAGGTGGCGTGAGGTAGTTTTTTCTGCGTTTCAATCTATAAAGTGCGATCGGCATCGCGCTGGCGGGTCAGGGTGGCATGAACACCGATAACACTGTCACCCTTCCGCCATGATAAAGAGATGCACAAACGCCAGGCGAATCCACCTGATAGCAAGCTCCGTATTGGTTACGGTGTTGCTGGGTTCAGCCGCTAAGCGGACGCCAGTCGGTGTGCCCAACGCGTGGTCTCTGGCAGCCGGAAGCGAGTGGTGCAACCCAGGACATAGTCGATCGCTGTCGGCAGACTGATACGGTGGCCGAGGGAAACATATACCGGACTGACATTGTTACGCGTACACACTACGGCGCCGATGGTCTCACCTTTATCCATCAACGGCACCCACTGGCCTTTTTCCTTTGGCGGGTCGTCGTGTACGCCGATCAGACGCGACTTGGCGACACCAATACTTGGTATGTCTGTCAGCACACCGAGATGACAGGCCAGACCGAAACGGCGAGGATGCGCCAGCCCCTGGCCGTCGCAGAGCAGCAGATCCGGCATGACCGTCAGCCGGTCCAGCGCCTGCAACACCGCCGGCAATTCGCGAAACGAGAGATAACCGGGGATATAGGGAAAACGCGTGGGGCTGCGGCTGATCGCCTGATGGTGCAAGGCCAGACCGGGAAACTCGAGTACCGCGACGGCCGCACGTGTGGTCCGCCCCTTGTCTTCGAAGCCAACGTCGACACCAGCCACATAGCGCACTGCGCCCAGGGCATCCTCGCGGATAACCTGGCTGCGCAAGGTTTCCTGAACCTCCCGGGCCGATGCGACATCGATCGGCCAGCGGTGCATGGTTCGGCGTGTTTTAGCAGTGATGGACAAAGTGCGACACCCGGCTTATCAATGCTCACCATACCAGATCAACTCGCCGTCTTTGTAGACCTCTTTTATCCGCTGCAAGGGAATGATGCGCGCACAGAGTGCCCTACAGACATTGGAATACCTGGATGCCATGATATCGCGAAGTAATCAGAGGCTCCCAAGTCTGTTAATCTTAGCTTGACAAGCTGCAATCCGGGGTAGCCGTCTTGAGCGACAGTAAGCAAGAGAGCATGTCTTTGCGTGAAGGTGTGGACCGCATGGTTGACAGGGCAACCCTGGCCATCGGCCTGGACCCTGATACCGCCAAGGTGATTCAGGCCTGCAATATGGTTTCGCAGATCAAGTTCCCGGCCAAGGTGCGCGGCAAAGTGGAAGTGTTCACTGGCTGGTGGGCCATCCATAGCGCCCATCGCCTGCCCGCCAAAGGCGGGCTTCGTTTCGCGCCAGTCATTAACCAGGAGGAAATCGAAGGACTGGCCGCCCTGATGAGCTATAAATGCGCCATTGCCGATATACCCTTCGGTGGTGCCAAGGGTGGATTATTGATCAATCCCTGTAACTACAAAGAGGATGAACTGCGTGATATCACGCGCCGCTTCGCCGTCGAGCTGGCGCGCAAGGACTTTATTAATCCCGCAACCAATGTACCCGCACCGGACCTGGGTACCTCGGCGCGTGAGATGGTGTGGATCGCTGATACCTACAAGGCCCTGTTTCCTGAAGATGTCAATCAGGATGCCTGTGTTACCGGTAAACCGATAAATCGCGGTGGTATTGCCGGGCGAACGGAAGCAACCGGAAAGGGTGTCCAGTATGCCTTGCAGGAATTCTTCCGCCATCCTGAAGCAGTGGCATCAGCAGGTCTCCAGGATGGGCTCACCACACAACGCGTGGTGGTACAGGGACTCGGCAAGGTGGGTTACCACCTGGCGAAATTCCTGGTTGAAGACGATAACATCACCGTTATCGCCGTCATTGAACACGATGGTGTGGTGATCAATGACGGCGGCCTCAATATACACGATGTCCGCCAACACATGGCGGAAACCGGCGGAGTGAAAGGCTTTCCCGGCGGCAGCTACAGTGAGGACCGCGACGAAGCACTGTTGATGGAATGCGACATACTCATTCCCGCCGCACTCGAATCGCAAATCCATGCCGGTAACGCCATGCAGATCCAGGCAAAACTGATCGTGGAAGCTGCCAACGGACCGGTCACCTATGAAGCGGATGAAATTCTTCGCAACCGGGGTATTACTATTTTACCGGATATCTATGTCAACGCCGGTGGTGTGACAGTTTCGTATTTCGAGTGGACCCGCAATCTGTCCCATATGCGCTTCGGCCGCCTGCAGCGCCGCTACGATGAAATACGCGGACACGGCTACCTCGATACCCTGGAGCAGCTCACCGGTCAGCGTGCATCGGATCAACAGCGCAAAACCCTGGTACGAGGTGCAAGCGAGCTGGACCTGGTTCGCTCGGGTTTATACGACACCATGCGCATGGCCTTTCAGGATATCCGCGAGATCATCAGGGAAAACCCCAATATCAATGACTATCGTACGGCAGCCTTTGCCATTGCCATCACCAAGATTGCACAGTCCTATTATGACCTGGGACTGGTCGAGTCTTCGAAGTGATCAGTCTGATAAATAAAGCATCTGACAGTCGTTCCGCTTGTCATCCTGGCTGACCGTGACAGGCGACCAGTATGGATACAACTTGGACTAAACAAATAGAAAGAACCGCCGATACAGGCGGTTAAGATCATAAATTTCAGCGAAAGCTAAGAAGCAGCGCGTATGGGACTGAAGCCAAACGAACGGATCTCTGAAACGGGTACAGATACTGTCTCTGCGGCGCTGGCGCTGGTTGATGACCTGCCACAATTGCATGCGGCTGTCCATCAATTGCTCGAGGCCTTATCGGACGATGACATTGACAGAAATCGCCTGGCCGACATCATTGACCACTGTCCATCCCTGTCAGCGAAGCTCGTTGGCCTCGCTAATAGTGCGTATTTCGGGCGCGCGTCACCTATCAAAGGGCTTTCCGACGCCATTTTCGTGATCGGTTTCCGCACGGTGAGGAGTCTCTCCGTCGCTACAGCCTTGCAGGCACCGTTCGAAAATATCCGTTGTCCCGCCTTTCAATCCGGCCGTTTCTGGTTACACGCCGTGCTCACGGCCCACGTCGCCCGCGAACTCGCCAGAAACGCAGCACCTGATCTATCGCTGAATCCCGATGAGGCCTATCTCGCCGGCCTGCTGCACGGAATGGGGCTTTTAGCCCTGGCGCACCTGTTTCCCGATGAACTGAATCAGATACTCGAATCCGAGCACCAGACACCTGGCTCGCTGTCCGTACGGATCCGGGAAAAGTTTGGCGCAACGCACCGGTCCGTGGGTGCGGCGTTGCTGAAACGCTGGCATTTACCGGATGCTTTTACCTGTGCGGCGGAGCATTACGCCGATCCGGACTATAAAGGGCACTGCTGGACCTTGTGCCGACTTATCGCCGCTGCACGCGAGTGGGCCGACCGGGTCATTAACCAGGAAAAATCAGACACCTTTGATCCGGACGGCTTGACCCTGCTGGGAATTACACCGGACGACGGTAAAGCCGTGGGCAACGCCTGCCTGGAGCGACTTGAAGCTTTCACGGAACTGGCTGAACTGATCTGCGGGGAAAAGCCGGTTTTCTTTGAACCTGCGACCATTGCTCAGGCCGCTGTCGAGCTAAAAGAACGTCTGGTTGACACACTGGAGTCACTGTCTTCATTGAGCGCCCTCACCAACATCACCATCCAGAACCGAAGCGACCATGAACTGCTGAGGGGGGCACTGGAGATACTGATGCAGAACCAGGATATGCAACATTGTTCCATCTTTCTGGAAAGAGATGGCTATCTGGTGAATGCCGCAGGCCT
>JAUXDG010000087.1 GCA_030618475.1 Gammaproteobacteria bacterium
TGCCGACAGGTCCTCAGCGGCGAGCTGCTCAAAGGGTCCATTGAGCTGAGCCCTGAGGGTCAATTCACCCGGAAGTTCGAGGTCTTTGCCCACACCGGGAATGTTGTTCAAGTCCGGGAAATGACTCTGCAGTTTGACCTGAACAACGGCTTCCGGCTGACTGAAATCGACCTGGCCCGCGGCAGAGATATCGGCAATGTCGCCCTTCACGGAAACCGAAAAGGGCAGCAGCTTCTGCTTCAACGCCTGATGAAGGTCTGGCAGGGTCGCATCAATGGAGAACGTCTCTCCCTCGACTTCCAGCTGGGAGGATAATGCCAATCCGTCCTTACCCGGCTCCAGTCCCAGCGACAGCTCGCTGACCCGGGTCGCGGGCAACTGAAACTTGTCGCCTTCGAACAGAATCGACAGTTCGGAAATCTGCACCTCGTGCAACACCGGCCTCAGCCTGAGTGCGGAAAGATCCAGCTGTCGCGGTTTATCCGGTTCTTCCGCTGCTGAGCCCTTCAGGATGTCTATATGGGTGTCACCGATCAGCAGGCGCGGCACATCCAGTCGACCGGTCAACAGACCGGGCAGGTTGAGCTGCAGCTGCAGTGAGCGGGTCTCGACCCGGTAACGACCCCCGGCATCATCGACAATCAACTCGCTGATGCTGAGTTCCGGCGTCCATGTCCGGGATATGCTGGCACCGTCCTGGTAGCTGATGTGGGTATCGGATGCCGATTCCAGGCGTTTGACAAGCAACGACACCAGTGTCGCGTCGTCGACCAGCAGCCAGGCGCCGCTCGCGCCCAGTAACACGGCACCGAGGGTGACCAGCGCGGCAACAAAGATTCGCTTGACTGTTGTCATTCCCGAATAACCCATAAAAAAACCGGGGCTGTTGGAAAACAGCCCCGGCCATTATACAAGATAAAAGGGTAAGCGGCGGTTACTGCAAAAGGTCCGGCCCGAAACCCTTGATCCTTAGTGCTTGACGATTTCGATAACCACACGCCGGTTCTGATTACGACCCGTTTCGCTGCCGTTATCGGCAATCGGCTCAGCTTCGCCCATGCCGCTGACGCGCAGGGTTTCCCGCGGTACCTGACCCTCGCTGGCAAAGTAATCCGCAACGGCCTGGGCACGACGCTCCGAGAGTTTCTGGTTGTAGGCTTCCGCCCCCCTGGAGTCGGTATGACCAATGACATTCATGTGTGCCACGTTCTGACGCAACAGGGGACGGAAAGCCTCGATCTGCTCATTAACCGCGTCGAGCTCGCGTTTGTCCGCTGAGGTCAGATCGGCGCTGTCAAAGCCGAATCGAAGGTTCTGGATAAACTGTTCCGCAACGATTTCTTCCTTTGCAGCCAGCACCACATCATCTTTAACAATCATGGTTTCCTGGACGACGGCCACTTCTGTGCCGATTGGCTGGTTCTCCACCTGGACTTCTTCCTTGACGACTCTCTTGTAACCACACTCTTCGAGGAATTCCTGGCTGTCCAGGTAACGGGTTCTCACGCAATCACCGGAACCGGATTTCACGGCTTGTCCGGAAGAGCTCTTGACATAACCATCCACGGTCAGGTCATCGACGGCGTGTACGGGCAGACTCATCACCAGGGTCATGGCCAGGGCGATGGCAGTTTTGCTATTGAGGTGTGACATAACGACTCCTTGAAGTTTAGTATCAGGCGCTATTAGGCGCATCGAAAAATGAGGGCTGAAAACTTTTACGGGTTGCAGAGCGGCGAGGTATAGCGGTAGCCTGCCCGTTTATCACCAGCTTTGTTGCTGACTGTGCTGTATTGTGCGCTATATGGTCCAGTATATCAATGTATACTTATTTTCTTAAACTGGCGCCGAACCCCAAAATTGCGTTTTTTCGCCTAAACATGGACAAGCGTCTACCACACTACGCAACCCGTTAAATTTTTGACGGTCTGATATATGGAGCACCCATTTCCGTGATACATCGTTCCTTCCTGTTACTGACCTGCCTGTTGTGTTTCCCTGCCCTGTTGACGGCCAATGAGGCCAGCGCAGGCGATCAGATCCGACGCTACATAGAGCTCATTCAGACTGGCGGTGACGTCGCCATGAATGGGGAGACGGTCGCGTCGCTGCGGGTTCTCCCAGCGCTGTACGAACGGCACAACTATACACGCATCTGGACCCGCCCGGACTCGGTCAACCAACTGTTTGACGTACTCGACAGCATAGACGAAGACGGTCTGGATGCCGCTGACTACCACAAAGCTGCATTGAAAGCACTGCGGGCACAGATCGGGCAAAACGCAACCGCGGATCCGGCACTCGCCGCCAAATACGATATCCTCTTGACGGACAGCCTGATCCGCCTGGGCTACCACCTGCTGGTCGGCAAGGTCGACCCGGTGGAACTGGATAACCACTGGAACATGGAACACACCATTGGTGATCTGGATACGACGCTTGAGCTGGCGACAGCCATTGAACAGGGTAGCGTTACCGGACTGGTGAACCGTTTACGTCCCCAGGACCCGATGTATGCAGACCTGAAGTCGGCTCTCGCCCGCTATCGCAACATCGAACAACAGGCGGGCTGGGAACCGGTAGCTTCGGGTCCGACGCTGAAACCGGGCATGAGCGACGCCCGTGTCGCCGAGCTGAGAAAACGCCTTGCGGCGACGGGAGACCTGCCGTCTGCCGATCTGACGTCAACATTGTTTGATGACAGCGTTGAAGCGGGCGTCAAACAATTTCAGCGGCAGCATGGGCTGGAAGCGGACGGCCTGGTCGGCAAAGCATCGCTGGCAGCGATGAACGTACCGGTTGAAGCCCGCATCGACCAGATTCGCGTCAACCTGGAACGTGCCCGCTGGGTGCTTCACAACCTGCCGGAAGAGTATGTGCTGGTCGACATCGCCGGCTTCCGGGTGATTTATGTCCGCGACGGCAAAGTGATCTGGGAATCCCGCGCCCAGGTCGGCAAACCCTATCGCAAGACTCCCGTGTTCAGATCCGAGATCAGCTATCTCGACATCAATCCGACCTGGACCGTGCCACCGACCATTCTCTACCAGGACATTATACCCAAGCTGCAGAAAGACCCCGACTACCTGAACAAGAAGGACATGCGGGTACTCCAGCACAATGGCAAAGCCGTGGATGCCAGCACGATTGACTGGTCAAAATATTCCAACGGAAAATTTCCCTACATGATCCGTCAGAACCCGGGACCTAAAAATGCCCTGGGCCGAATCAAGTTCATGTTCCCGAACAAGTATGCCGTGTACCTCCACGATACGCCGAGCAAATCACTGTTCGGGAGAACCGAGCGGGCGTTCAGTTCGGGCTGTATCCGCGTCGAGGATCCGTATGACTTTGCCGAACTTCTGTTGAAAAGCGATCAGTGGAACAAAGCAAGCATACTGGAGGTTGTCGATGCGAAAAAAACAAGGTCGGTACGCCTGCCCAGTCCGGTTACCGTGATCCTGCTGTACTGGACCGTGAATGCGGATGCCGACGGCCATGTTGTTTTCAAGAAGGATATCTACAACCGAGACGGCCTTATACTGGCCGGTCTGAAACGCCCTTTCCGGTTCAGAAAAGGCCCGATACTGGACGCCACTGCAGGAACAGCCCCCTGACCGCGATGACATGGCATCCATCATCATCGGCGCCCCTTAACTAAGGAGTACAGTAGTTGGTCGACATAAGCTTGAGGGACCGTCGGCCGCACGAGCCCAGGGACGGGCGAAGGTAGAGCACCAAGAGTAGGCCCCTGGAGGGGATGCAGGAGCAATTGCCGGGAGACGCGGCCGTCGAGCGTACAGGGATGTATTCACAAGGTGAATTGCGCAGCAAGAGAGGGTTCCCTGGGGTACAGCGTGTCCAGAAAACTTATGTCGACCAACTTCTGTACTCCTTACTACATTGAGGTACAGACACCAAAAACCACAAACGCTACGCCTTCGCCTGACGCGGTAAGCACCATATCGCCGCTATCGGTATCGACCGACATGGTCCAGCCGAGACCATCGCGCACACCTTCTCTGCCTTCTTCCGCCCCCTGCAGCATCAGCTTGCCTTCCACTTCCTCCACCCGTTCAATGGCAGTCTTGCGCGTGTCATCGGCGTGGGCGGCGGTGAGCTGTTTGTTTTCCACATCCACCTTGAAAAACCGCGGTAACCCGACCGCGTCTGCACTGACCCTGTTACAACCCGCCACAGGCAGGCACTCCATGACGTCAACCGAGGCGCAGGTGAACACCGCAGATTCATCATAGTCGGCAGATGCGGCAAACGGCACCATTGCCAGAAGTATCGTTACCCAGCGTACACACATTTTTTTCATCATTGATTCCTCCGCTTCACTAGCGCACGGTATAGCCACGGCCTTCGAGGCACGCTGCATAGGCCCGGTTATAATTGTTACGATTCTGGCTGTATTGCTGGGTCTCGGTCTGCTCCCACTGCTGCTGGTTATGTTCTTCGCGACGCCGCTGTTCCGAACTCCGGGCACCACCGAGCAAGCCCCCGCCGACCGCGCCAATCGCGGCACCCTTCTTGGTATCTCCGGCTATCGCGCCAATCAGCGCACCACCGAGGCCACCGCCTACGGCACCACGACCGACACCACCCTTGGGCGCCTCCTTTGGCGGTGGTGCTGTACTGGCGGTGGGTAGCGCCATGGGGTCGAAACCGGACTGGCTCTTGGCGAAGCCATAACACTCGAACTTGTCCTTTTCCTGTTGTTTCTCACTCTGTCCCTTGGCCGGGTAGATCATCAGTTCCTGAGCAAGCAGGGAATCGGGGAGCATGATCAACAACCCTGCAGCAGCAATCACACATTTTAATCTGTTCATCGAAGACCTCTTTGAATGGGTGCCGGCAGGTTTAACCGGAGAGCTATAACGAGCATGGGCAGTCTAGACCAGGACGCCAGCTGTATGCAATCGCGTGCCTTTTCGCCCCCTGTCAGATAATCAACGAAATATACTAGCCAGTACACCCACTTACACCTGAACTGGCTTGTTACTAATGAGTACGGAAGTTAGCCGATAGAGCCTTTCGGCTAACTTCCGTACGCCTTGGTAACTTTTGGCCAGCCAGCTCGTTAATCATCCCTGTAGGCAACAGAGGACTCGATTATGCGAACGATCAGACTGACAATTACCGCTCTGGTACTGAGTGTTTCCAGCCTTGCCCTCGGCAATGCCGCACAGGCGTACGGCTACACAGGCAAACCAGCCTACAGCGCTCATGGCCAACACCAGCGTCACTATCACGCGCCTCGTTACCCGTCGCGGCCTCATGTCTATGGCCATGATCACTACCAATACAGGCACCATGGCATTTACAAAAAACACCGATATGGCAAAGCCTATGACTGGCGTCGCCGTCCCCACCGGTTTAACGAGCATCGTTCTGACGACAGCGGGTACCGCGGCCGGCACGACAGCGGTGACCATCGGGTCGGCCGGGATGACGGCCGCGATCACTCGAGACAGATGCGTACTTCTTATGCTGAAAGCAACCGGCACTGACAGCAATGGACTGCTCGGGATTGGCGAGGATACGATGGAGACGGTATTCTTGAGGCCGATGCAAGCAGACATTCCCACAGGCGAGCGGGCAAGCGACCAGGCATTATTGAACAATTTCCTCGCCGACCTGCAGCACAAAGCGTACCACGTCGCTTACGGCGCCTTGTGGGACAAGGAGACCGCACTTGATGTGGTGCAGGAAAGCATGCTGCGTTTCGTCCAGTATTACCGCGATAAACCTGAAACGGAATGGCCGGCGCTGTTCCGCAGCGTGCTCAACAGCAGGATCAATGATCAACGCCGTAAGCGTCTGCTGGCCGCCACCAAACGCAAGCTGCTGTCCTTGACCGGCCTGGGACTGGCCGATGCAGAACGAGATGAACACATGGCCGAAGCCGAATTACCTGACGTCCAGCACGATGCGGGGATCAGCGATCCGGAAGCCGGTGTTACCGCTGCCCAGTTAAAGCGGCGCATCGAGCAGGCATTGGCTACGCTGGCAGAGCGCCAGCGCCAGGTATTTCTGCTGCGCGAGCAACTGGGTTTGAGTATTCGCAACACGGCGGATATTCTGGGTTGCTCGGAAAACAGCATCAAGCAACACCATTTCCGTGCACTGCGTGCCATGCGTGCGCAACTTTCGGAGGTATGGGAACATGAACAGACCTGATCAACACCCGGATTCCGAATTACTGGACCAGCTGCGCGCCGGCCTGCTGGATGAAAACCCGTTACAAAAAGCCGAGCTCCAGGCACATATACAGCAGTGTGTAGCGTGCCGGCAAGGTTATGACTGGCCAGCTGCACTGCGCCCGGACGACGCCCAGATTCAGCACCTGGTCAGGCAACTTGACGGAGCACGACGCCGGGCACTGCTGACCCGGAAAAAGACAGCCCTGCGCCGTTTTGCACCGCTGGCCGCCGCTGCCGCCATTGCCCTGGTTGCCGTGCTTGTCGTCAAACCGTTGCAGTCGCCCGACTCGGACGATACCCGGCTGGCGGGCACAACACCCGTCGCAATCCCGGAAATTTACGAAGATCTGGACTTCTATCTGTGGTTGGCAGACCATAAGACATCGTCGGATTCTTCAACCTGATGACTATGAGAGCACACCTGAAACCACTGACCTCGACCCTGTTCACACTGGCCCTGTCGCTGTCCAGTTTGCCGGTCCATGCCGACGTCGATGCCCACCGTCTGTACCTGGCAGCGCGTGGTGACATTCCCTGGCAATCGCTGAACCCTGAAGAACAGCGGGCGCTGCAACGCCACCGTGGCAACTGGGACGATTACAGCAGCAAGCGCCAACAGGACATGCGCCAGGGCACGCAGCGCTACCTGGAACTGCCGCCGGACAAGCGCCGTGAGGTGGAAAAACAGCGCCGCGAGTATGAACAACTGAGCCCGCAGGAACGCCAGCGTCTGCGTAAAGAGTACCAGCGCCAACGCAGATAGCCGCTCTATTTTCAAGGGGTCATATTTTCAAGGGGTCAGAGTACTTGATCGGATTGTAAAAATCCGATCAAGTACTCTGACCCCTTGAAATACTCTGACCCCTTGAAACATCAATCGTAAGGATATGATTCGCCCTCCGGCCGGGTCTTGAAGCGCCGGTGTATCCAGAGATATTGCTCGGGCATTTCCCGGATGACATCTTCCAGCAGCCTGTTGATGCGGGCAGTGTCAGTTTCCGGATTATTGCCGGGAAAGTCAGCCAGTGCCGGGCAGAGTATAAGAAGGTAGCCCTGGTTTTCCGGCAGGCGCATCTGAAAGAAGGGCACCACTGAGGCACCGCTGACTTTTGCCAGCCGGCTGGTGGCGGCCAGTGTCGAAGCGGGTACGCCGAAAAAAGGCACAAAGACCGATTGGGGTCCGCCGTGGTTCTGGTCCGGTGCATACCAGACCGGCATATTGTCTTTGAGGCTGGCGAGTAAAGCACGTGTGTTGTTGCGCGCTATGGCCTTTTCAAAACGGCGTTTACGCGCACGGCGCATCACGGCTTCGAAAAGCGGGTTCTTATGCTGCCGGTATAGCACATGAAAGGGTGTGTCCAGTGCCAGCAGGCGTCCACCCAGCTCAAGTGTGGTGAAGTGGGCGCTCAACAGAATGACGCCTTTGCCTTGCTCGAGGCCGCGCTGCAAATGTTCACTGCCCAGCAGTATGCTTTTCTTTTGCAGTTGTGATTCCCGGCCCCACCAGCACAGCGCGGTCTCTACAATGCCTTTGCCCACTGACAGGAAGTGTGCCTTGACAAGTTCACCTGCCTGGTTCGCGTCCAGTTCGGGAAAACACAGCCTGATATTGACCTCGGCGATATGGCGCCGGCTTCGGGCCAGGTGGTAGGCCAGTCTCCCGATCAGGCTGCCGACAGCCATCTGCCAGGAGAATGGAAGCCAGGTCACCAGCCGCATAAAACCGAACAGCAGCCAGCTTGGCCAGAAGCGCAGCCCCAGAAAATCTAACCACCAGGCGGGAGAGTCTGTAGACACAATCACTGCTGTCCCGTTAACTCCCTCTCCCTCCGGGAGAGGGTTGGGGAGAGGGGATCAAATAGGATAACTGCTTGATTTTATATCCCCTCATCCTGGTCGGTCCCGGCATGGCCCAGGCCAGCCTCTCGACCGGTTCCCGGTCTCACCTCCTCCTGCCTCCCGCGACATTTGTACATCCCTGTACATCGGCCTTCTCCCGGAGGGAGAAGGGATTGCTTCGATTAGAGAACTACCTGGTTTCATGTCTTCAATGGCTTCGATTTAGCAGGGATTCACAGAATCAGGATCTTTTCGAGAGTTGCCGTTATATTAACCGGACAGCAGTGATACACAATGCGATGGTATCAAATGCCTCAAATGATATGATCGGCCCCAATTCTTTGGTACCCGGACTTGCGTTATCTCTACTCCCTGATTCTGTATCTTATGTTGCCGTGGGTATTGCTGCGCCTGTGGCTGAAGGGATTTCGTGTACCTGGCTACCGTCAGCACTGGCAGCAACGATTCGGTTTCGGTGACGTAAATACAATAAAGGATGTTATCTGGGTTCATGCCGTATCGGTCGGAGAAGTGCGCGCGGCACAAGCATTGATTGAGAGTCTGCTGAGCGATGCAAGCGGCAGGCCCATACTCATTACCACAACGACGCCGACGGGCAGGGAAACCGCGCAGCGCTTGTTTGGGGAGGCTGTCAGCTACCGCTATCTGCCCTATGATCTGCCCGGTTCAGTGAGGCGTTTCCTGAAGTCTGTGCGCCCCGCTATCGCGGTCATTATGGAAACCGAGATCTGGCCGAATCTCTATCATCAGCTCTATCAGGGACGTGTCCCCCTGTTGCTACTGAATGCACGTCTGTCCCAGGCATCTTTAAAGGGTTACCTGAGGTTGCACGGCCTGAGCAGTCAGGCGGTACGCTGTGTTGGGCGGATTGCTGCACAGAGTGAGGAAGACGCGCGACGTTTCGTTCGTCTTGGTGCCCGCCGGCAGCAGCTGTCCGTAGTGGGCAATCTGAAATATGACGGGCGGTTGCCCGCTGACTTTGATGAGCGTGTCACCGTCATGAAAAACAGCCTGGGGTCTGACCGGCTCATCTGGGTTGCCGGCAGCACGCATGGCGGTGAGGAGTCCCGGGTGCTGGATGCACACAGGCGTATTCTTCAGAGGCACACTCATGCAGTGCTGCTTATTGTGCCCCGGCACCCGCAGCGTGCAAAAGAAGTCGGTTTGATGTGTCAACGGGCAGGCATGGTATTCCGGTATTTCAGCAGCCTGTCGGCGCCGCTTGAGGGTGCCGGCGTCGTGATAGTCGATAGCCTCGGCGACCTGGTGTATCTCTATGGCCTTGCAAAAGCGGCTTTTGTGGGAGGTAGCCTGACAGACAAGGGCGGGCATAACCCGGTGGAAGCATTACTGGCCGGTGCGCCTGTTATCAGCGGGCCGAGTGTGCGTAATTTTCAGGTGGTCTATCAGGAACTGGTCAATGCCGGTGCGGTACAAATGATCCGGACTGAAGCGGCATTGGCCGATCAGGTGTGTGAATGGTTTGTAGACGGGCTGCGGCGCGACGCTGCTGCTGAGGCCGGTTTGCGGGTGATCGGTAAAAACCGGGGCGCCTTGCAGCAGAGTCTGGCTCTTCTGCACAGTGAATTGGGAGCTGTAGAGTCCCCGAGAGAGGAACCGTAGATCCATCGCCTTTAGGCGATCGATTAAGTATGTATGTAAATAAAGAAGGGTCTCCTCTCCCGAGGGAGGGTGTCGCGAAAGGTTTTAGCCCCTTCTCCCTCCGGGAGAAGGCTGGGATGAGGGGGTGTAAAATCAAGGCGTTAGCTTTTCTGATCCCCTCACCCTAACCCTCTCCCGGGGGGA
>JAUXDG010000231.1 GCA_030618475.1 Gammaproteobacteria bacterium
CTACATGCCGGATGTACTGTTTCTAAGAGTGAGCACCGGTAACCCGGAAAACGACCTGGCGTACACGCTGGTCAGAAACAAGGCGCATAGCAATGTAGGCTTCATGATCGATGAGAGCGACCGGCGGGAAAGGGGCAAGGATACCCTGACTGCGTACCCGGATTTGCTCGGTAGCTACCCGAACTTCATGTTTGTCGTACCTCTGTCTGAAATGGAAGCCTTCGCCAGTGCCATGCACGCAATACAGTCAGATGCGCAGTTTCTGGAGCTGGTAAAACGCTACGGTATCGAACGCACCCACCCTGACATCTGGACGCATTTTAACTGGTTTGTCGACTACATGCAGCGAACACACCCGGTGCAGGCCGGCGTGTATGACCTCAACCGCTACAAAAAGCTTTCCGACCTGATATCACGTTAATCTGGGTCAGAACAGAATGGCGCTTAACTAGGTGCCATTCTGTTCTGACCCCAATTTATAGCATAGAATACTGCACTGGAAAGTCATTTGAAAATGTACCGGCTTCCGGCCGCGCTTTGCCGGATTAGTCAATAGAAACACTGGAAACTACGATGAGTAAAATACTGCTGGTTGAAGACAATGAAATGAACCGCGACATGCTGTCGCGCAGACTGCAGCGCAAGGGCTTCGAGGTGGTCATCGCAGTCGATGGCAAGGCCGGTGTCGAGATGGCATCTTCCGCGAGTCCGGATATTATTCTAATGGATCTCAGTCTGCCGGTGATGGATGGCTGGGAAGCCACGCGCCAGATCAAGGCGGATCCTGCCACGCAGGGTATCCCGGTGATTGCGCTGACTGCACACGCCATGTCCGGCGACGAGGTTAAGGCGCGTGAGGCCGGCTGCGATGACTACGATACCAAACCGGTCAACCTCAACCGCTTACTCGAAAAGATCGGCAATCTCCTGAGTAGTGGCGCGTCCTGATTTTATGGCTCCGTTGACTCACCGGTTTGCAGTAGCATTGCTGGTCAGTGCTGCAGTCCTGGCCGTGATTATACCCGGCGCTGCCCGCGCGAAGGACTGGTACCCGGTGGATGTGGATGTCTGGGATCCGCCTTTCAACATCCAACGCCAACGTGTGCAGAAATCCTATGTGCCGCTGGAGAAGGCAGAGCAACGCTGGAATCTCTGCGTGTCGATTCCGCACCTGAAAGATGCGTACTGGCTGGCGGTGAATTTTGGCCTGGTCGATGAGGCCAGGCGCATGGGGGTCAATCTGGCCATCTTCGAGGCTGGGGGGTATGACCGCCTGGATGTACAACGCAAACAGGTCGAGGAGTGCCTTGAAAAGGGCATCAATGGCGGCAAGGTCGATGGTCTGATTCTCAGTGCCATTTCGGCAGATGGACTCAATGACCTGATCAAGGCGACCCGTGCCCGTGGCGTGCCTGTGCTGGACCTGATCAACGGCATCAATTCCCCTGACATCACAGCTCGCGCCGCCGTTGATTACTATGACGGCGCCTTTCAGGCCGGTGAATACCTGAAAAAGCTTGCTTCAGCAGACAAGGGTGAGGTTACAGTCGCCTGGTTTCCGGGGCCGGAAGTCGCGGCCTGGGTAGCCGCGGGAGACCGGGGATTCAATGACGCACTGGCGGGCAGCCATATCAGGATCATTGCGACGAAAAAGGGGGATACGGGAAAGAACACCCAGGCTGAACTGATCGAATCTGTACTTGACGAACTGGGTGAGGATGCGGCGGACAAGCTGGACTATATTGTCGGCACCACGGTCAGTGCCGAGGCGGCGGTGGGTATTCTGCGCCGTCGCGGACTGGACCGTGAGATTGGTGTGCTTTCCTACTATTATGGACCGGGTGTTCATCAAGGCATCAAGCGCGGCACCATCATCGCGGCACCCACGGATTCGCAGGCCATACAGGCACGCATGGCCGTGGACATGATGATACGGATTCTGGAGGGCAAACCCCATTTCGAACATGCCGCACCCCGTGTCGAGGTTATAGATCGCAATAATCTACGCGATTGGGATTCTTCCACCACGCTTGCACCACGTGGGTTCCGCGCCATTTTCAGCGTGCAGGAATAAGTGACCTCCCTCCGCCAAATCGTGCGCTGGTCGCTGCTTCTGGTTCTGCTGATAGCGGGAACGGGAGGCTCCTGGCTGCTGAGCGAAGCGTTCCGCGCTGATGCCTGGCGTGCCTGGACTGTACAAGCGGACAGGGCAGGGCAATGGTTGACCGGCACGCTATTGAACTGGCTGGAAGAAAGCTATGCGCCGCTGTCCGGACTGGCTGCCCTGGCGGAGAATTCCGGACACTTGTCGGAGGCGGAATTCCTCAATGCCTATGAAGGACTGGAGGCGAGGGCAACGGCGTTTTTCCTGGACGGTGCAGCCTACCTGCGCCGCACAGCAAGTGGTGGGTGGAAGTTGGTTTACACCACCAATCCTTATGGCTCGCTTGGGTCCAATGTAGAGCTATCCGAACAGCCCTGGGTGCAGGCACCGGTGGATGAGGCGGTTGCACGATTCGGTGAACCCATTCTCGGACCGCCCCATGAGGTCGATGGCAGCATGTTTGCGGTAGTGGCGCTGACGATTCGGGACAGTGTCGGCGATGCCGTTGTGATCGGGCTGGTTGACTACACGACGCTCGTCAAGGGGCTGTACGAACTGCATGTCCCACCCGGCATGCAACTGCAATTGAACGGCAAATTCCTCAATGGTGAGCTGCAACGGGTTTGGGGCAACGATGTGTCCGGTGCGCTGCATGTTGTGACCGACCGAACCGTCAGTGCAGGTGCTGATCTGAGTATCACCTGGGTAATCAGCGAGGCATTCAGCGGCGGTCCACCGACTGAGCTGGCCCGTTTTACGTTAATCGCCGGCGTCAGCGGCAGTATTGTTTTGGTGCTGTTCATTGCCATGCTGCTACGCCGCAATCAGACCATCAGTGAGCGAGTCATTGAAGCTACCTCGGAACTGGCCAATACCGCTAACAAGCTCAGAGAAGCCAGGGACGCAGCCGATGCCGCCAACCGGGCCAAGAGTGCTTTCCTTGCCAACATGAGTCACGAGTTGCGCACACCCATGAATGCCATCCTCGGCTACAGCGAGATGCTGATGGAGGAAGCCGAGGACCTGGAACAGGACGATTTTATCCCGGACCTGAAAAAGATCAACCAGGCAGGCACGCATCTGCTGGCGCTCATTAATGATGTCCTCGATCTGTCAAAGATCGAGTCGGGCAAGATGGAGGCCTTCGCCGAGGCCATCGATCTGGACAGCCTGATCGATGAAGTCAGCGCCACTGTCCAGCCGTTGATGGAGAAAAACAGTAACCGGTTATCCATCGAACGCGGCAAGCACCTCGGCAGTGCCCACCAGGACCGTACCAAGTTGCGTCAGGCCTTGTTTAACCTACTGTCCAATGCGGCCAAGTTTACCCATGAGGGCAGAGTGACCCTGCACGTTGACCGAACTGAACAGGCGGGCGTGGACTGGCTGGCCTTTGCGGTCAGCGATACCGGGATAGGTATTGCACAGGACAAGATCGAGCGTGTCTTCGAGGAATTCGCCCAGGCAGATGATTCGACCACACGGGATTACGGCGGCACCGGGCTGGGGCTGGCGATCTCGCAGCGTTTCTGCAAACTGCTGGGCGGCGACTTGAGCGTTCACAGCGAGTTGGGCGAAGGGTCCACTTTTACCATCCGCATCCCCGCTATTCTCCCCGGAACGAAACCGCAAAGCCCGTCTGCCGAAACGACACCGGCTATCACCGGGACTGAGCTGGAGAGCCTTCGCGAGGCCGGACCCGGCGGCACGATTCTGGTCATTGATGATGATTCGGAGGCCTGTGAGATTATCGAGCGTTTTTTGATTAAAGACGGTTTCAATGTGGCTACGGCGACCAGCGGCGAACAGGGTTTGCGCCTTGCGCATGAATTACAGCCCGCTGCCATCACCCTGGATGTCATGATGCCGGACATGGACGGCTGGTCGGTGCTGCGCGCACTGAAAGCCGATCCGGTGCTGCGCGAGATACCCGTAATCATGCTGACCATGATTGATGACCGGGCGCGTGGGTATTCGCTTGGTGCCGTGGATTACCTGACCAAGCCGGTTAACCGTGAGCATCTGCATAAGGCATTGAGCCGCTATTACAGTGCTGATGACAACAGTGCTGTGTTGCTGGTTGAAGACGATTCGGAAACCCGCGAGGTCATGGCGCGCACTCTGAAGAAATCGGGGTGGACGGTATCCGAGGCCGAAAACGGTCAGGAAGCACTGGATATTTTGGGTTCTCTGGAACCCCGGCTGATCCTGCTGGATCT
>JAUXDG010000143.1 GCA_030618475.1 Gammaproteobacteria bacterium
GCGAGGTGCTGACATTGAGCTGGGCAACAGCGAGGGGTGGACCGCGCTGTTCGAGGCTGCCGATAAGGGGCACGTGGAGACAGTTAGCCTGCTGCTCAAGCAAGGCGCGCTGCCAACGGTGGTGGACAGTAGCGGTTCGTCACCGGCCGATTATGCACGCAGCCGTGGATACCAGCAGATTGTCGACCTGCTGGAAAGCGCGAAAGCACCTGGTCAGTAAGAAAGTGATACATCCATAAGACGGATACGCGGAAACAGCGACCCTCAGGTCGCCGTGTGAATGCAGCATTCGCGAATTATCAGGATACAAGGGGAACGAAAAACCGGCTGCCAAACTCAACAGCCTCCTGCAGGGTGAAGACCTCTCTGTTGTCTGGATCATCTGCAAGCCATTGCTGAGCAATTTTGCTGTCCCTCAGAAACATCATCTCCATGCACAGGCTGTCTGCACAGCATGAATCGGCGTTTGCAGCTCCCCAGATAATGCCGAAATGGATACCACCCGCTTCATCCAGATTCACTATAGTCTTTCCTGACTGCTGTATGCTGACGGGATCACCGGTGATTCTGCATCGGGAGGAAATTCGCGTTTTCATCCCGAACATGGGACTGACCGCCAAGGCATCCAGGGCGCACATGGCATAGACCTGATGCCCGTTGACCCGAACGGTATGCTCCCGCGCTTGCATGGAAAAAGGATAGGCGCCCACGGGATTGCCATCCTCGGAAAATACCACCATATCTTTTTCTCTCAATACGTTAACAGCATCATCCAGGTTGCCGACGTGTTGCGCCATTTCTTCTCTTGTAAGGATTCGTCCTTTATCAACAAATGAACGAAGGACGTGTTGATGCAGTTCTTTAATCTGCTTGCTGCAATCGTCCTGCCTTTTTTTCAAGGGAAGAATACTCTTCAGGCGATTTAGTGCTTTCTCCAGCTTCGCGGTCATACATCATCCATCTAAAGATTTACTGCTTTAAGGATCACGAAGTTTACATGATTTATTGGGCTACATAACACGACAATTGTTTTCAATATTGTCATCATGCTTCTTCTGTTCCATCAGTATTTGCTGCTCTATACCGATACGTATTTGTCGCTGTAGCCTCTCTTGTTCTGTTTCACATTGCCTGAAACCATCAGACTACCCTTGCGAATATGTCAAATCGATGCCAACGGAGAAAAGTACTCATGAAAACTGCTGCACGTCACTCTGTCGCGGCCCTCGCTTGTTTTTTACTTGCATTGAATGTTTCAGGTGATGAAGTGACCATAAACAACGGTGATCGCCTGACGGGTACCGTCAAAACGAGCAAGGAAGGCAAGCTCATTATAGAAACAAGCTATGCAGGCAAAGTGAAGGTTCAATTGTCGGATATCAAGAGGATTGTGACCGATAAACCGGTCCAGCTGCTACTGGATGACGACACACAGGTGTCGGGAATATTGTCCGCAGGCGACGGTACTGAAATGGCGATTCGAGCCAGCAGCGATGCGGAACTTCAGCCAGTGTCGATGACCCAGATAACCTCAATCAATCCGGCAGAAACTTCCACAGTCCATTTGACAGGTCAGTTTAACGCAGGACTCGATCGTAATCGTGGGAACACCGATAACGACAAATATCATGTCGATGCAGAAACGATTTTTCGATGGTCGGACAGCCGCCTGAACATGAAAGTGAATGCTGATCTGGAGAGAAGCAACAATAAGAAGAGTAAACAAAAGGGTCGGTTAGGAATTAAATACGATTATTTCTTTGATAGTGAAGATTTTCTCTTTCATGAAAAATGGTATCTGTGGAGCGGCGTGGGTTTTGAACACGACAAGTTTGCCGATCTGAACCTGCGTACCACGACTGGCCTCGGCCCTGGTTATCAAATCCTTGAAACCGAGCGCACACGCCTCTCTGTTGAGGGCGGCGCCTCCTACATCTGGGAGAACTTCGATTCCAGTAAGAACAGTGACTACGTGGCGGCACGTTGGGCGCTGAATTTCAAACATCAGTTATTTAAGGCATGGAAACTTCAGGCATTCCACAACCATCACTTGCGCTGGAGTATTGAAGACACAGATAGCTACGTCTTCAACTCGGAAATCGGCCTGCGTATCCCGATCATTGACCGGATGCAGGCAACCGTCCAGTTCAATTTAGACAGGAACAATTCTCCAGCGTCGGACGCGAAGAAAAACGATTATGACACGCTGATTACCGGGGGTTATGCATGGTAAGGGACTGGCATAAGCATGATCGTACCGCTAACGGCCTCGTTGCGTATTCCACACCGTTATTTTTGCGGCTCAGCTAACGAATTACTCTGGTGAGGGGATTAAACACGGGGCGTCAGATATTGCCGAAGTCAGGGCCACTTCAGTCAGGCAGTTGACCGCCAGACAGCAAAATTCATGGGTATTATAATATGCATTGCGTTCATTGAGTTATGTGTTATTCTTTATCTGATGGATAATAAGTATCCTGTAACATGATGTTAAAATGTCACCATACCCTGTACATGAAGACTCTTTTCAGTGGAACAGTTCAACCCTGCATTGGGTCTGTTCGGTGCGGGGAGAAGTATTCGACCGGCGACACGCCTGCGATGGAAACAGGCGTACAGGAAACCAGCAAGCAGCTGTCGTTCGAATGACTTCATTGCCCATCGCTTTAGGAGGTAAATAAATGTTTAGTTTCAGTCGGTTATCTGGATGTATTCTGTCAGTCGCACTAACTTCCGGTCTTGCTGTGGATGTCCTGGCCAGCGAATTCACGAGAGAAAGGGCAGCTTCAGCCCTGTATGGCAAAACCCCTGCTCAACAGCGAATGATGCTTTCTGAACGTGCTGCTGTTACTGCTGCGCCACCCTGGTTCCGTATGCCACCACCCGCGGCGGCGCCGATGCGGGCCCGAGCACCACGGCAGCCTGCTGCCCTGGCTCGCTTCCAGCGTCCCGTTCCAGCGCCAGCTTTCAACCCCCGGCCGGCGGCCCGGATTGCACAGTACCGGCAACCGATGCCACCGCCTGCGCCGATGTGGGCCCGCGCACCAAGGCAGCCTGCTGCCCAGGCTCGCTTCCAGCGTCCCGTTCCAGCGCCGGCCCGGATTGCACAGTACCGGCAACCGATGCCACCGCCTGCGCCGATGTGGTCCCGCGCACCACGGCAGCCTGCTGCCCTGGCTCGTTTCCAGCGTCCCGTTCCAGCGCCGGCCCGGATCGCACAGTACCGGCAACCGATGCCGCCGATGTGGGCCCGTGCACCACGGCAGTTAATGGCCTCTCCGTCCTCCTCCCCCGCAGATACTCAAAACCTGCAAGCACAGAAGGGTGATGGCAAGGACATGGGCCAGGCCAGTGAAACAGCTGAGTTAGCGGCCTTTGAGTCGTCCCCCTCAGATATTTCCAGGCTGCAGATACAGAACGGCGATAGCGATGACATCGGCCAGGCAAGTGAAATGCACACGGTGGAGGAGCCGGTTGCAGAAGTACCTCCGCTGCTGGCACGTCCCACTCTGCCGCGAACGTGAGTGGTTCGCGCTTGTCGGCGGCAATGTCAATTTGACAATTTTCTGCCAGCAATCACCTCACCGGCTTCGGCCGGTGAGGTGTTGGTAGATAAATCACCGGAACTTGTAACTATAATGCGGCTATCTTTTGCAGCTGCTCCTCAAGCTGCTTGATGGCCGATCCGAGATCTCTGGCTTTGGCCTTTTCCTTTTCAACCACCGCGGCTGGTGCTTTTCCCACGAAGTCGGAATTGCCCAGTTTTTTCTCAATGCGTTGCAGTTCACTGCGCTTCCTGTCCAGATCCTTGTTGAGGCGTGTCTGTTCCGCTTCCTTGTCGATCAGGCCTGCCATGGGAATGAGCAGTTTCATTTCGCCAATCAGTGCGGTGGCTGATTCCGGCGCTTCATCGTGTTTCAGCCATTCGATGGATGCCACACGCCCGAGCGATCTGACATAGCGCTGATTCGCCTGCAGGCGCTGCCGGTCCTTTTCGCTACCGTTCTGCAACAGCACCGGCAGCGGTTTGCGTGGATCGATATTCATGCCGCTGCGGATTTTTCGCACACCAAGCACGAACTGTTTGACCCACCCCATTTCATCCATGGCGGCCTGGTCAACGAGTGATCCATTGGACTGAGGATAGGGCTGGTGGGTAATGGTTTCGCCTTTTACTCCGGCGAGCGGGGCGACCCGTTGCCAGATTTCTTCAGTAATGAAAGGGGTAATGGGGTGGGCCAGTCGAAGCACGGTTTCCAGAACCCGGACCAGCGTTTGACGTGTGCCACGCCGGGCGGCCTCACTGGCCTCCGGGTCGTTCAAAACCGGTTTGGATAATTCCAGATACCAGTCACAGTACTCATCCCAGATGAAGGAATAGATGCCTTGGGCGGCCAGATCCAGACGGTAGTGCTGCGTGTTGTCGATCACCTGTTGCGTGGTGCTCTGCAACAGCGACAGAATCCAGCCGTCCGCACCACTCAATTCGAGTTCCCCCCCTTGCTGACCACAGTCCTGAGCCTCGGTGTTCATCAGCACATAACGCGCCGCGTTCCACAGTTTGTTGCAGAAATTACGGTAGCCCTCGATCCGGTTCAGATCAAAATTGATATCGCGGCCGGTTGACGCCATCGCGGCAAAGGTAAAACGCAGGGCGTCGGTACCAAAGGACGGAATACCATTGGGGAAGTCCTTGCGGGTCTGGCGGGCAATTTTTTCCGCCAGGTGTGGCTGCATCATGCTGCCGGTGCGCTTTTCAACCAGCGTTTCCAGATCAATGCCGTCAATCAGGTCGATGGGGTCCAGTACGTTACCCTTGGACTTGGACATCTTGTCTCCGTGCGCATCGCGTACCAGGCCGTGTATATAAACTTCGCGGAACGGAACATCGTCCATGAATTTCAGCCCCATCATGATCATGCGGGCGACCCAGAAGAAAATGATGTCAAAGCCGGTAACCAGGACACTGGTGGGATAAAAGGTTTTGACGCGTTCGGTCTGTTCAGGCCAGCCCAGTGTACTGAACGGCCACAAGGCGGAACTGAACCAGGTGTCGAGCACATCGTCATCCTGGCGCAGTTCGACAGTGTCGCCCAGGCTGTGTTGCTCACGGACGTCGCGCAGCGAACGCCCGACATAAACATTACCTTGCTCGTCATACCAGGCCGGGATGCGATGGCCCCACCCGATCTGGCGGGAGATACACCAGTCCTGGATATTACGCATCCAGTCGAAATAGGTGTTTTTCCAGTTGTCCGGCACAAAGCGGATGTCGCCGTTTTCGACGGCCTTGATGGCAGGATCGGCCAGCGGCTGGATCTTTACGTACCACTGATCAGTGAGGAATGGTTCAACCACGGAACCGGATCGGTCACCGCGCGGTACCACAAGTTTGTGGTCTTCGATTTTTTCCAGCAGGCTCAGGCTTTCCAGGTCTTTAACAATTTGTTTACGCGCCTGGTAGCGGTCCATGCCAACATAGGCGCTGGGCAGCAGATCACCTTCTTCCGATGTGTTGTCACGCACCGCGGCGTCGATGGTGAAGACATTGATCAATCCGCCGTGCGGCTGGTCGGCGATGGCTTTTTCGTCACGGTGGCCTAACCAGACCTGGTAGTCATTGAAATCGTGCGCCGGGGTGATTTTGACGCAACCGGTGCCGAATTCGGGGTCGACATACTCGTCGGCGATAATCGGGATCCTGCGCCCGGTGAGCGGCAGTTCCACAAACTCGCCGAGCAGATGTTTATAGCGTTCGTCGCCCGGGTGGACCGCAACCGCGCAGTCACCGAGCATGGTTTCCGGGCGGGTAGTGGCCACCACCAGCGTGCCCGTACCGTTACTGAGCGGGTAACGCATGTGCCAGAGGTGGCCGTTTTCCTCCCGCGACAGCACTTCCAGATCGGAAATCGCCGTGTGCAGTACCGGGTCCCAGTTCACCAGGCGCTTGCCGCGGTAGATGAGGCCTTCTTCGTAGAGACGGATGAAGACTTCCTTGACCGCATCGGACAGGCCGTCGTCCATGGTGAAGCGTTCGTGTTCCCAGTCCAGCGAAGACCCCATGCGGCGTAACTGTCGTGTGATGGTGCCACCGGAGGTTTTCTTCCACTCCCAGACCCGTTCAATAAAGGCGTCGCGGCCCAGGTCGTGACGGGTCTTGCCCTCCGCTTCCAACTGACGTTCAACGACCATCTGGGTGGCAATACCGGCGTGGTCACTGCCCGCCTGCCACAGCGTGTTATGGCCACGCATGCGATGGAAACGGGTTAGTGCATCCATCAGTGTGTCCTGAAAGGCGTGGCCCATGTGCAGCCTGCCGGTGACGTTGGGCGGAGGGATCATGATGCAGTAGGGGTTGTCCCTGCTCGCATCTTCGGCGGGGGCGAAGCAGCCCCGCTGTTCCCAGGTCTGGTACCAACGCTGCTCCAGGCTGTGCGGTTCGTATGTTTTTTCCATCAGTCGCCGTAATAATGAGGTAAAATGGGTCGCTTAACATTCAGACTGGATTCGCGGGGGCCATCGGATAAACCCCGAATGCAGACTCAGGAACCCCGCATTATACCGAATTCCGGCGCGCAGAAGTGTCTGCGGGCGATGATCAATTCCAGCCAAAGATTATAAGGAGCAGTAAAAAATTATGTCCAGCAATTCTAAGTGGGTCTTCAATTTTTCAGAGGGCGACGGAAAGAACAAGAAACTTCTCGGCGGCAAGGGAGCCAATCTCTGCGAGATGACCCAGATCGGGCTCAATGTGCCCCCGGGATTCGTAATCACCACCGAGGCCTGCCTGGAGTACCTGGCGTCCGACGGTGATGAGCTCGCACCGGGGATCATGGATCAGGTACGGGAGCAGATGCGTGCGGTGGAGCAGGCCACCGGCAAGGGGTTCGGTGACATCGGCAACCCGCTGCTGGTCTCCGTGCGCAGCGGTTCCGCCATGTCCATGCCGGGCATGATGGATACCATCCTCAACCTGGGGCTCAACGCCGAGACCCTGCAGGGGGAGATCGATCAGACCGGAGACCCGCGCTTCGGTTACGACGCCTATCGCCGTTTCATTCAGCTGTTTGGCAAGGTCGC
>JAUXDG010000097.1 GCA_030618475.1 Gammaproteobacteria bacterium
AATTAATTTTGAAGCGAGCCCCAAGGAACAGGATATGAAAAATTACAGAACACTGACACCTAAGCAGCTGCTGAAGTGGGCCGAGGACAACAAGGACATTATGCGTTTAAGGACAGACCGCGATGTGTTACCGGGTGGTTACATGGCGGCATTCGCGCCGGTGCTGGTCGCCTGGCAGGAAAGCGAACTGCGTGACAGTGATAGCCATGTCGTTCTGCGCAATGTGAATTACGGCGGCAATCCGGTAGAACGCACGACCGTCCTGCAATCTGCGCGTGTACCCCTGGACGGCATTGAAGCCGCTGAATTCATTCTCGTACCCTTGAACCCGAGTGGTACTGCACACCACGCGGAACTACGCTTTATTTTCGCCCCGCAACGTTCCCCCGAGCTGCTCAACCTGGCCGGTTCACAGACCGGCAGCGTGGCAAGCTTTCCTGACCTGGTATTCAGCTGGGAGGCCTGGCGGCCGCCGCAAAAGAGGTTCAGCCTCAAGCAAGGCCTGGACGAGAACGCCTACGGGCTCACCCTGCGTGCATTCGCCGGACCGCAACTGTTTCTTGAAGACAGTCTGCGCCAGCACGACTGGTTCAGTTATCGACTGCGTTTACCGGGTGGCAAGGCTGGTTTGCAGGAGCTGTTGAAAGTCGTCCTTGCGCTGGGGGACGGTGTGGCGCGCAATACCATCCACCGCCTTTTGCAGCAGGACGAACAGACTTGGCTGGCGCACGCACCGGCAGGAGAAGGTGAAACGGAAACCGACAGGGAAACATGGCAACAGCTGGAATCACGGCTCGCCAGCGCTGCGCCGCCTGAAGCAACCGCACCACAGGGCTTGCCGGAAACCGAGCAGACCTACCATGCCCTGGTACGCTCCTGCGCCACCTTGGCGCGCTACGCCGTGTTGCTGGCGACCTGGCGGCTGATCGACCAGGGCCATACGGATGGCGTGAATCTGGATCAGCTGCCCAGTACGGAATTGCCTCAGGTCGAGGGCTGGATGAAAGCGGTGGCTCACGCCGATCTGCGCCGCCTGTTCCTCAGCGCGCCGGCAGCACTGCGTTTCCTGGTGCGTAATCCGCAGGTACGCCCAAACAGGATTCCGGAAGAGCTCGATGCCGCCGGACTCCTGGTGCGCAAGGACGGCAAACCGTGGGAGATCCATTACAGCCGCCAAGCCACGCGGCCCTATTCGGCCAGTGGTGTAAATCTCGTCAACTGACCCCCACAACAGCCCTGGTCTCCGGGTTGATGCCCTCCGCGTCATAGGGTCGGATACCGGTCCGGGAATACTCGCGCAGCTGTGCCTTGCCGCCCTGCTGCACCACCAGACCCGCCTCGGCGAGTTCATCCGGGATCTTGTTGGGGCGCGTTTCCGGGTGGCTGATAACATATCGCAGGGCCAATGGCGCCCTGAGGAACAGCCCCTTCAGACTCGAACCCGCCATGTCCCCCATCCAGGATTCGGGTTCGTGCAGAACCGGCTCGGGCAACTTGTCGAGCACCACACCGTCGCTGTGACCGCGCTGGATCAGCCGGCTTGCAGCCACCAGTACCGCGTAGCGCGTCAGTGTGGAACAGGATCTGACCAGTGTCTGGTAGCGCTTCTCCCCGGACCCCAGCTGCAGCGCCGAATCATCCGAGGCCTTGGTGTACTGCGCACGTTCGCGCAGGGCCTGCCACTGCTGCGCCGTCCGCGCCTCATCCCCGCCGGGTGGCGCGTGCCTGAGCCAATCTGACTCGCTCTGCTGCAGCAACCCGGAAATGGTATGTCGGGCCACACCGTCGCCCAGCACCAGAGCAACTTTCAGCAACTCGCTGACGCCTTCCCTGCCGCCCGGCATGCGCAGCCGATAGCTGAACCAGTCCTGCCGGTGCAGGCTGTCCTCGAGAAAGCGTTGCGGCCCGGCGTAGGCACGCAGACTCAGACCATAGGCCGCCGTATCCATGGCGCTGACCACATCGAAGCGTTTATCCGGACTTCGCCACGATTCCCAGCTCAGAATCAGGTCGGGAATTCTGGCGTCGGCGCCGGTTTCCGAACCGGCCAGGTTCAACAGCTGTGCTTCCCTGCCGGCCTCGAAGACAAAACGCAACTGAACGTGATACCAGGGCGCAAGACGCCCGCCGGTTTCCCGCGGTGGGGGCACCAGGATGAGTTCCGCAAACTCAACGGCGTTGGTATTAAAGCGCAGCGACTGCAGCACGGTGATCCTTTCCAGTGGATTGCCGCCATAGTTGACATTACGCAATACAACGTCGGGTTCAGCGCTGTCGGTGTCGACGGATCGCCAATCGACCAGCAGCGGCGCCATGGCTGCCATATACCCCCCCGGAATGACATCGCGAAAGGTTCTCAGGCGCATGACCTGAGTATTATCCTCGGCCCACGCCAGCAGCTCGGCCGGCGACAGGACGCGAATATCATCTTCGCTCTTGTTTGTACTCACGGACATAAAGTGTCATAGTTTCCGTGAAGAAACAACGCGTAAAGACGTATTTTTTCCGTTCTAACCATAGAGGAGTGTATAGCCATGCCAGACTTGGAGCCGTTATCAGATTTACCCCGGGAATCAACCGGTGGCATCAGCCGTCGCGACGTGCTGCTGGGAATAGGTGCTGCTGCAACAGTGGCCTACGCAGGAACAGCCGCTTCCGCCATGAAAGGACATGACCACAGCAAGCACACCGCGCAACTGCCTGGTTTGCTGGATGCAACCAATAGCTGCCTTGATAAAGGCCAGCGTTGCATAGCGCACTGTCTCGTCTCCTTCCAGGAAGGGGACCTGGAACTGGCAGACTGCGCCGCCAAGGTACACGAAATGCAGGCCATCTGTGGTGCATTTTCGTATCTGCTGGCGGCAAACTCCGGATATTTAAAGGCCTATGCCGATGTTTGCACACAGGTTTGCGAAGACTGTGAGAAGGAGTGCAGGAAACACGAGGAACACATCGAATGTAAGGCGTGTGCCGATGCGTGCGCGGAAGTAGTGGATCAGATAAAGCTCTCGCTTAGCTAGGCAGTAACGACCCCGCTTTACGCACCCCGTATAGCGGGGTCTTTTATACTCGAATCATCATCTGTGAAGGGTCAATGCCGTCGACCCTGGGCGGGTGCCAGTCTTTATTGAGGCATCAGGGGATTGCAATTTTTAATGTTTACTCTTCCCTGAAGCAGATTCCCTTTCGAATACTCGCTGAAATGACAAGTGTTGGTTTCGGGGTCGTAATTCTGAATCCACAGATTCTCATCTTTCCAGGTAGCCCCCATGTGATGCTGTCCGGCAGGCACGCTGATGGTCATGACACCGCCCCAGCGTTTTACAAAAATCTGCTCAAAGTGGAAATAATAGGCCGCCCAGCCTGAGGCCAGTATCACAGCAGCGCTAATGAGTGCCGCCATATGCTTGTTCATTTTAATACCGACAAGCAGTACTGCAGAGATTACCAGGCCAATTATCAACGCCCAATATAAATAAGTAATCATGTTAAAGCTCCGTCACGTTTCGAAACCACTGGCCGGACAACTCATGAAGCAGAGTCCCTGTAACGGGACAAGCAGGCTGCTAGAGATGAGAGACCAGCCGTGCACTCGGAATACTGGACCTGATCGCCTCAGTAATCTCGAAGCGTTTGCCGTTAATCGGTTTGGTGGAAACCCATAACAGATTCAGCGGCAGATTGAGTTCAGCAAAAACGACAGTGTCACTGAAACAACCCAGTATACGATGAATTTCCCTGGTGGTTCTCTGAATCTGAATCTGTGGTTGCTTACGTAATCCCGGGAAAATCACCATGAAATCAGTGACTGCCTTGCCGTCCTTATCGACTGTCGGTGCACGCTTGCGAAGCGGCTCAGATGCATCGAGAATCGACAGGGTTACACGTGGCGGTTTCATGATATTGAATATAGCCTACCTGATAAGTGACGTACAATCGCCCCATTCACAACAGCGGCAGAATCCTTAAGCTGCTCAATAAGTTCACTGGCTGCTGCGTATCTGCTTTGTTAGTATGTGCGCGCACTGACACAGGGTCCCGGTAGCTCAGCTGGATAGAGCGAGCGCCTCCTAAGCGCTAGGTCGGAGGTTCGAATCCTCTCCGGGACGCCATTCACCGCACCTTTCGCTTGACCTCGATAATATTCGGTAATTGACCCATTCTGCTGAGTATGCGACTCAATTGCCCGATATCGGTAACCTCGACATGAAGTTCCATGCAGGCAGTCATATCCCTCATGTTTGTACTGGTATTCACCCCAAGGACATTGATCCTGTCATTAGCCAGCAAAGCCGACACGTCGCGTAACAGGCCGGGACGATCGTAAGCATGGAGATGGATGTCCACCGGGAACACCCGGTCCGGCAACGCACCCCATTCAACATCGATCAGGCGGTCGCGATCTCCATCCTTGAGACGTAAAACATTGGCACAGTCACGACGGTGTATGGTCACCCCCCGCCCACGGGTAATATAGCCAACAATGGCGTCGTTGGGCACCGGCCGGCAACAGCGTGCGGCGTTAGTCAGCAGATTTCCAACCCCAAGAACTCTAAAATCATCGGGCTCGTGCCTGGGAAACGCTCGCCGATTGCGCGATGGCAGTGAAGGCGGCTGGCCATCTTCCGTGCCGGTCAGACTCAATAACACATTGACAACCTGGCCAGTCTGCAGGTCACCCCCACCCAGTGCCGCCATCATGCTGTCGACCTCGTTAAAGCTGAGCTTTTCCGCAACCTCTTCGAGTTGACGACCTGACACGCCAAGGCGATGCAGTTCGCGCTCCAGTGACGCGCGCCCTGCAGTCACATTAATTTCGCGATCCTGCTGCCTGAACCAGTGACGAACCTTGGCACGTGCACGTGACGTCTTCAGGTAACCCAGATGGGGGTTGATCCAGTCCCTGCTCGGCGCAGCCTGCCTCGCGGTCAACACTTCGATCTGCTGACCGCTTGACAGCTCATAGGATAATGGAACAATGCGGCCATTGACCTTTATACCGCGACAACGATGGCCCACGTCAGTATGTATGTGATAGGCAAAATCCAGAGCGGTGGCACCAGCAGGCATATCAATAACCCTGCCCTGCGGCGTTAGTACGTAGACGCGCTCTTCAACCGATTCGGACTTGAATCGATTGACGAATTCATCGGCCGACGGCTCTTCCTCTTTCCATTCCAGCAGCTGGCGTAACCAGGCAACCTTCTTTTCAAACCCTTCGTCGTAATGTACACCTTCCTTATAGCGCCAGTGCGCCGCTATGCCAAGTTCGGCATGCTCGTGCATCTCGCGGGTACGAATCTGCACTTCAACGGCCCGCCCCTCAGGCCCGATCACCGCCGTATGCAGGGAACGATAGTTATTGGCTTTTGGATTCGCTATGTAATCGTCAAACTCATGCGGCACGTGGTGCCACAGGCCGTGCACAATCCCCAGTACCGTATAGCAATCAGCTGTGGAATCGACCAGCACCCTGACTGCCTGCACATCAAATATCTGATGGAAGTCAATATTCTTACGTCGCATCTTGCGCCAGATACTGTAGATGTGTTTCGGCCGACCTGCGATCCCGGCCTGGACTCCGACACCGCCAAGCTCCCTGAACAAACTTTCCTTTACCAGCTCGATGTGCCGCTCACGATCGATACGGCGGCCGTCGAGTAAAGAGGCAATGCGGTGGTAGGCCTCGGGATCGAGATAGCGCAATGCCAAGTCTTCCAATTCCCACTTGACCTGCCAGATACCGAGGCGGTTTGCCAGTGGCGCGTAGATGTCGAGGGTCTCACGTGCGATACGACGCTGGCGTTGTTCGCTCAGGTAACGCAGGGTACGCATGTTGTGCAGGCGGTCAGCAAGCTTGATCAACACGACACGCACATCTTTGGCCATTGCCAGCAGTAACTTGCGTACGCTTTCCGCATGGTTCATGTGTGCCGCGCTGCCAGTGGCCGCTGCACCGCGCAATTCATCGATATACCCCATCTTGGTCACACCATCGACCAGGCTGGTAAGCTCAGCACCAAACTCCTGTTCGAGCATGTCGAGGGTCACTTCGGTATCTTCGACTACATCGTGAAGGATGGCAGCGGCAACGGCTTTGTGATCGAGATTCAGGTGATGGACGATTTCGGCAACCGCCATGCAGTGCATCAGATAGGGTTCGCCGGAGGCACGCGTCTGCGCCTGGTGGGCCAATCGCGCCCGATCCAGCGCATTGCGGATAACCTTCAGCTCGGCATCACTGCGACCATCGGCAACAGCGGCCAACCAGGCCTCCGGGTCCAGCGGCTGCCCATGAACGGGTGTCTTGGTTTCTGCGCGTGCTACCATGATGATTAGTTTAGCCGCTCAGCGATAAAGGGGCCATCACGGATTTACATCGAGACCTTCGACACTCGCGAGCCTGGTTTACTGCCGTGCTCCCAGCTAACAGCGTGTTTCTTAAACATCTTTCGCGGACACGAGTTAACGTGTTGTGCCTTTGTGACCTTCGTACCCTTCAAGGTGGAACCCGTAGTTATCAGATGGATAGAGCACTAGGCCAGCGCCTGTATCGTTGCCGGGAACTGCTCCGCGGCTTCCTCAAATGCAAAGAACAACTCGTCTTCCTGCAGGCCGATCACGCCCAGAAATGCTTCCGGGATCTGGATATCCGTTCTGGGCGATCCCATGAAGTTACCCTGTTCTGACTGGTTTACCAGATGGTTGGCGAGAAAAAGAATATGGGCTTCCATACGCGCCTTCTCGGCCCTTTCCGGCTGATGGTGCCAGGTAACGGCCTCACGCAGTTCTTCCGGCAGTTGCCACTGCTCCATCAGATAGCCGGCGATAGTGGCATGGCTTAAACTGAAATGATCCAGTTCAGCCTGATAAAGCACCTCTTCGTCACCTTCGGCCACAAGCAGGATATCGCGCATGGCATCAGGACGCTGGTGGTACAAAACAAGACTACCGATATCGTGCATCAGACCGGACACAAACAGGCGTTCCGGGTGCAATACATTGGCTCGGATCGCCAGGGCCCGCGCCAACAGCCCAGTGTATACGCTGTGCCGCCAGAATGTCTCCATTCCCACCAGCTCGTTGGGAATACTGGTAAAGGTCTTGACAGCCGAAACCGACAGCACCAGCTGATACAGTTCCGATGTTCCTATCACCGCCACCGCCCGACTGATGGTGTCGATCTTGCGACTGAAGTTATAGAAGGAGCTGTTTGCGAGGCGCAGCAAACGGGCAGTCAGGTTGGGATCCACGCCCACAACTGCCGCGATGTCTTTTACACCGGTTGTCGGTGCATGGATCAACTCGAACAGGCGCAGGCAAATACCGGGGGGTGATACGAGGCCTTCGACATCGTCCAGCAAGGCGACGACTGAGTCCTGCTTAGGCTCAATGGACAGGGGTTTCTGGTGACTGATCATAAACGTTTTTTCCGGTTTCGTTGTGTCATTTATCGACACCTGAAAATGAAACTGGAGGCACAGTTCAAGTGTTTCGTGATGATTCTGTCACAGTTACCAAAGTGCGGCTGTGTTATTTCTATTCGCGGACGCTACCTGGAAAAATAGATTTACACCCTGGGGCACAATCATGTCAGATTCCACCATAAGAAATGTCGTCAACCTGGAAGATTTCGGACAGATGCGGCGAGGCCTGGGAAGCGGAGCCGGCGCTCAGGCGTTACGCGGAATACGTGAACTGGCTACCGCCACGCTCACCCGGGACCTTGCGCGGATGATGGAAAAGATCGACGACACCCTGTTTGCACGCGCTGAAAAAGCCGAAAACAACGTGTCCCAGACTCAGTACTTCGACGCCATGCGCGAGCTTCGCATCATTCGCAAAGACATCGAGGCAGATTTTCTCTCTCGTTTTCATGACCAGTTCAACCAGGGCATTCCCAGGGCCAGTCAGTTCAGCACCAGCTTCAATCTGAACTGGGAGGACGATGATGAGTCCGGCCTGGGACTGGTCGACAAGAACGATATGGAAGAAGACCTGGCGATTGGCAACATGGTCAACAAAATCCGCAGCAACTGCAAACAGTCTCTGTATTCACTGGATAAACGCATTGGCCTTTTAATCAATGACCCGGACCTGGAGCGCTGGCTCAACCCGCTCGGTCCGGAAGCGATCTGCGATGCCTTCCATGAAGCAACCAGACTGGTCGAAACCGGTCTTGTAATCCGTCTGGTGATTTTCAAGCTGTTTGACCAACATGTAATCAGCAACATAGGAGAGCTGTACAAGGAGGTCAATCAGTATCTGGCCAGAATAGGTGTACTGCCGGAGATCAAGGCCACACTACGCAAAAGCAGCAACCCGAGCAACGGTCCACAGACAGCGTCCGCCCCCGTGGCAAACCAGCCCGCTGGCGGCACAGCCGCTATGGCAAGCACAGTGTCAATGTCCGGCCAGTCTGCCGGTACAGGTCCGGCGGGTTTCAGTGGACACAGCGGCGGCTACACCGTTTCCGGCCAATCCCCGATCCATGCTCTGACGTTCCTGCAACAAGGTGAACTTCCACCGGATGGACAAATTGCACGCAGTGATGGATTGGCCGTCGATCCCGCGGATCTGGCGTCCGGCCAGGTCAATATCCTGCACGGTATAAAAAACACGTCGCTTATCCAGGATCTCGGCAAGAACGGCGATATGACCATAGACATTGTCGCCATGTTGTTTGACTATATCCTGGACGATAAAAACATTCCCGATAGCATGCGTGCCCTGATCGGCCGCCTGCAAATCCCTGTGCTCAAAATCGCGTTGCTGGACCGCGAATTTTTCTCCAGGAAATCTCACCCTGCAAGACAGTTACTCAACCGTCTGGCAGCGACCGCAGTGGGCTGGAATGAACAGCAGGGCGATAAAGACCCACTGTACCTGAAGGTGCAATCCGTCGTTCAAACCATTGTCGACGAATTCGACGACGACACCAGCCTGTTTGAAACCCTGTTAAACGACCTGGAAACCTTTCTGCGCAAGGAAGAGGAACAGGCCCTGGTACGTGCTG
>JAUXDG010000256.1 GCA_030618475.1 Gammaproteobacteria bacterium
CCTGTAACGGTAAGCAATGAGGGGGCAGACGCAGGCTGGCGGCAGCCGCCACTTGTCTGCGCGCGTGCGCTCTGGTATAAAGCGCGGTTCTCGTTGTCCGCCCCTTGCAAGTCGTGCAAGAATTTGAGGAATTGAGCAATGTCCAAAGTGTGTCAGGTTACCGGCAAACGCCCCGTTTCGGGCAACAATGTTTCCCACGCGCATAACAAAACCCGCCGCCGCTTCCTGCCGAATCTGCATTCCCACCGTTTCTGGGTGGAGAGTGAAAAGCGCTGGGTGAGGCTTCGTGTGTCTTCCAAGGGGATGCGCATTATCGACAAGCAGGGCATTGATACCGTTCTCGCCGGGATGCGTGCCCGTGGCGAAAAAGTCTAAGGAGATCAACCATGCGTGACAAAATCAAACTGGTTTCCAGCGCCGGCACCGGCCATTTCTATACAACGACCAAGAACAAGCGCACCACACCGGACAAACTGGAGATGAAGAAATACGACCCGGTAGTCCGTAAGCATGTGATGTACAAGGAAGCCAAAATCAAATAACTGACAGCATCACCAATATCCAGACCCGCAAAGCCCGGTAAGTTACCGGGTTTTTGTTTTTGTTATTTGCAAAAGAAAACTGTGCTGTTGACGATAATACCGTGAGTCGGCATAAATCCGCACGGCAGGCAGCATAACCAGCGGAACCTGATAGACTTTAACGGAAACCACAGATCACCCCACCACCTCTCATGAGCGACATATTCATCGGCCGGCAAGCCATATATGACCGCAAACTGGGCGTCTATGCCTAAGAACTGCTGTTTCGCTCAACCCAAAATCATACGCGGTCGGCGTCTGCCCAATAACCGTATTGCCATACTTAATTTACTCCGTCGCCTGCAGGACCCGGACATTACACCCGGACAACTCGAGGACCTGATCGCCCAGGATGTCGCTTTCAGTTACCGGATTCTGCGCTACGTAAACTCTGCGGCATACTCGCTGTCACGCAAAATTGAATCTGTACAGCAGGCTGTCGTCATCCTCGGACTGCAAACCATAAACTCCTGGACAACGCTGCTCGCCATGTCACAGGTGGACAATAAACCGACCGAGCTGGTAGTCACCGCCATGGTGCGCGGCAAGATGGCTGAAGAACTGGCCGAAGCACAAAAATGCGATCGTCCGGATTCCTTTTTCACCGTGGGCCTGTTCTCGGCACTCGACGCCCTGATGGATAACACCATGGAAGAAATCCTCACCCAGCTTCCACTGGCAGACCACATTTCCAACGCCCTGTTACACCATCAGGGTATCCATGGTGAAATATTGAGTTGCGTCCTGGCCTACGAACGCGGAGAGTGGGAACAGGTCAAAAGCAGTACGCTGAGCATGTCCCGGATACGCGATTGTTATCTCTCAGCCCTCCAGTGGGCGGAGGACACCTGCCAGCAACTTATTGAATAATTAAAACGATATGAATATGGAGAACTATTCTTGATACAGGTCAAAGCAACGCCGATAAGCGCGGCGGTTTTTCTTGTTGCGTAAACAGCATGCCTGAGAAACAATGCCACCAGATTCTTTTACACTGATACCCTTTTGAATAATTCAAGCGACGCACGTTCCCTGGCAGCCATCGACCTGGGCTCAAACAGCTTTCACATGATTGTTGGCAGGTTGAAGAACGGTCAGCTCCAGCTCATCGACCGCTTGCGCGAGCCGGTACGCCTGGCCGCCGGGCTCACAGACGGCCATCGACTGAAACCCGAGGTTGCAGAAGGTGCGCTCGACTGCCTGAAACGATTCGGTCAACGCATAAGCGGACTGCATCCCGACAGTGTGCGTGCTGTCGGCACCAATACCTTGCGCCTCGCCCAGACCAAAGATTGCTTTCTGGACCAGGCCCAGGATGCGCTCGGGCACAGCATCGAAGTCATCTCCGGTATCGAGGAGGCGCGCCTGGTTCACCTCGGCGTTGCCCACAGTCTGGCGGAACCGGGCGGCCGGCGCCTGGTGGTCGATATCGGCGGTGGCAGCACCGAACTGATTATCGGCGAGGGTTTTGAAGCCATCCACCTGGAGAGTCTGTACATGGGTTGTGTCAACATGACCCAGCGTTTTTTTGATGGCGGCACTATCAGTAAGACAGCCATGAAAAAGGCCGTTCTGGCGGCTCGCCTGGAACTGCAGGCAAGCAAGCAGAGCTTCCGCCGGCTCGGCTGGTCGATGGCCGCGGGCTCGTCAGGCACCATTCGTGCCGTACGGGACTCGGTAATGGATAAGGGCTGGAGCGACAATGGCATCACGTCCGAATCGCTGAAGCGCCTGCGCAGTGCGCTGGTCGATTTCGGACACGCAGACAGAATTGAACTTTCCGCGGTCAACGAAGACCGCAAACCGGTATTTGCGGGTGGTGTAGCAATTCTCAGCGCCGTTTTTCATGCGCTGGAAATCGAGCGTATGCGGCACTCCTCCGGCGCATTACGGGAAGGTCTGCTGTACGACCTGCTCGGGCGTATTCAACACCAGGATATCCGTGAGTCAACCATCCAATCTCTTGCCCAACGCTATGATATTGACCTGGAACAGGCTCAAAGCGTTGAAGAAACAGCACTGGCACTGGCCAGGCAACTTATCGATTCATGGCAATTGAACCAGCAGGATACCGAACGCTGGCTGCACTGGGCCGCCCTGCTTCACGAAATCGGTCTGGTCATCGCACACAGCCAGTACCATAAACACGGCGCTTACCTGGTGGAACATTCGGACCTGCCCGGTTTTTCCCTGGGTGACCAGAGATTCCTGTCGGTACTGGTACGATGCCACCGACGCAAGTTCCGGAAATCCTCAATGGAAGCGCTGCCCGGCGGCATGCGCGAAAATGCCATCCAGCTGTGTACGCTGCTGAGATTATCGGTTCTGTTACACCGCAATCGCTCACGCAGTGCCGGACCTGCCATGCAGGCATCGGCGAGCAAGCATTCAATTCGCCTGGACTTCCCGAACGGTTGGCTGAAACATCGCCCGCTGACTCTGGCTGACCTCGATCTCGAGAAGAAATACCTGAAATCCGCGGGCCTCAAGCTGGAATACAGTTAGAATTTAGACACCAAGGATTTCACAGATAAGGGGTTTCCGTGTGTATCTGTCGTACTTTCAGGTACTAGCGCAGTTACTATAGCGAACACAGTCTTGAAAGTGATGACCAGCGCCAG
>JAUXDG010000019.1 GCA_030618475.1 Gammaproteobacteria bacterium
GGCCTGGTTCGCATCGATCAGCAGGCGATGGATGACATTTTATCGCTACCCCAGGTACGTGTATTTGATGACGCTCACCTGGAGGAACACAGCCTCGAAGTCCAGTTGCCCTTTTTGCAGACGGTGCTGGGAAAAGATTTTACTCTCATCCCGCTGCTGGTCGGTGAGACAGAGGAAAACGAGGTTGCCGAGGTCATAGAAAAACTGTGGGGTGGACCCGAAACCCTGTTGGTGATCAGCTCCGATCTCAGCCATTACCAGGACTACGACACCGCACGCCGCCTGGACAGCGCCACCTCAGCAGCCATCGAACAGCTCAATTCACACGCACTGGATTACCAGCAGGCCTGTGGCCGCAATCCGGTCAGCGGTCTGCTGGTGGCTGCCCGCCATCACCACCTGCAGGCTAAAACCCTGGATCTCCGTAACTCCGGAGATACCGCCGGAAGCCGGGACCGGGTGGTAGGTTACGGGGCTTATGTTTTTTTCTGAATCACTCCGCTCTGTTCTTCTGGATATGGCCTGGCAATCGATCAGGCATGGCCTGGCGAAAGGTGATCCTCTGAAGCTAGAGCCGGATCAGCTTGGATCTCCACTGAGCGAAGCAGGAGCGAGTTTTGTGACATTGCATATCGGGGAGGAGCTTCGCGGCTGCATCGGAAGTCTGCACGCTCATAGGCCCTTGATTTGCGATGTCACGGAAAATGCATTTTCCGCCGCCTTCCGTGATCCACGCTTTGCGCCGCTGAAAGATACCGAACTGAATAATCTCAGCCTCGATATCTCTGTTCTGAGTCAGCCCGAGCGCATGGTGTTCGGGTCAGAGCAGGACCTGTTAAGGCAGATTCGACCCAACGTGGATGGCCTGATTCTCACAGACATCAACTATCGTGGCACCTTTCTACCCAGTGTCTGGGAATCTCTGCCGGACGCCAAACAATTTCTCCGGCACTTGAAGCGGAAAGCCGGCCTGCCGGCCGATCACTGGTCTGACAAACTCGAGGTCTGGCGGTACACCACGCAAAGCTTCGGGGACAAGGACAGTTAGCGCCTGCACACGCCGATTGACCCCGGAATACAAAGTCTTCGATCGATCCAGATAGCGTTATCTAGAATCGCACCGGTAAAATCGGCACCCTCGATGTTTGCATCGCTGAGATTGGCGTAGGACAAGTCAGCCATGACCAGTTTACTATCACGCAAGTCCGCTCCGCGCAGGGTCACCCCGACCAGTCTGGCATGACTCAAATCCGCTTGCCGCAGATTGCTCAGATTCAGACTGGTATATTCCAGATTGACACCGTCCAGGTTCGCAGCGGACAACTGTGCATTATCCATTCGCGCATTCCTGATATCTGCACCAAACAGATTCACCTGATTGGCCACCAGCCCAATCAGGTTGCAGTTATCCCATTTCACACCGGGCCGCGGCGTGGCGGCACAATCAGCATAAACCAACTCCGTTTCGACCTGCTCCAGCAGGAAGCTGACCAGAAACCCAAGAATCACCAGCACACTCGCCACCAGCGGGTAACGGTACAGCGTACCGTTACCCGGCGCCTCATGTGAAACCTGACACCTCAGCTCACGATGACGGAGCACCTCTGCGGACTCCGGCTGCCGGCGTTCCCGCCCGCTGCGCTGTTCTCCGATATCCTGCGGCAGATTGGCTGCACGCTCGCGGCGATCTCCGGCTTGACGCTCGTCTTCGCGCAAGCGTGCCATTAGCAGCTTCTGTTTGTGCTCTGCGCTGGCTGGCAACCTCACCACTTCCGGGATCAACTCGGGACAGTCAGAAATCTCCTGCCAGTCACCACCATCCAGCCTGACTTCGTCAGTCGTGCAGATACGGCCCAGCAACACGTAACGACTGATCTGCTTCCTGGGGTACGGCCCGCGCACCACGCCTTTCCTGCGCGTATACCAGAGAGATCTATGGAATTTTTCTGCACCCATCGCTGCCATTATCGCCTGATTTTGCCGTTCCCTTCCGCATTTAAATATTGCACACTAGATACCCGTTTTCGATTTTTGCTCGGTGTTGCATGGAAACATCCGGACCCACTTCCGGGATATCCCAGTCACTTGCCACCACCACTCGAAGCTTGGCAGGCCAGTGGCAGGTCGGACAGTTGCTGCAGGCGACTGTTACCGAGAACCGTAGTGGAAAAGTGCTGCTTGCTATTGGTAATCGGCAGATCAGTGCCGAGACTTCACTAGCATTGGAAAAAGGCCAGCAACTGACGCTGCAGGTGCGTAGCCTGGGGGAACAGCCGGTTCTGAAAATAACCGGCTCAGCGGGTGAATCACCGATAAACTCAGCGATTCGCCTGCTATTGCCCAAACAGGGCGCCATGCCCCCCTTACTGGCCACAATGGCCCAGCTGGCACGAAGCTATAACCCATCCATACCTCCCCTTATCAACGAGTTGGTACGGTCTATCGTCAAACAGATGCCTGATACTCAAACGGCAGCAACTCCGCAGGGACTGAAAAAAGCTGTCACTGAATCAGGGGTTTTTCTGGAACGACAACTTTTGCGGCAGCCGAACCAGGCCTCCCGTCCTCTGTTCATCAACTCGGATTTCAAGGCCAACCTGTTACGGCTGGTGCAACTGGTTCAACAATGGCCAGGCGGCAGTGGCCAGACCACGGCAAACGCGCCACGTGCAACGTCCGCATCAGGCACGCCATCGCCGCCGGCGACGCCGGACCAGATCCAGCGCACCATCCAGGCCAGCGTGAGCGGCAAACCGAGCGCTGCCGCCGCGCCGCCAGCAGTCTCAAGCGCCACCGTTCAGGCCACATCAGGGGCTGCTGCAGGCACAGGCGGCACATCGCCATCAGGCCTGCCGGCTGGAGCACTTGCACCTCCTTTACGCGGCACCATACCGGTTCCCCAGCCCGCCATGCAGAGCAGCCTGGAGCTGTTAAACCGTGTGGCAGGTTTTCGTACCGATCTTCTGCAACAAGCCGAAGCTGCACTGACCCGCCTGCAATTACATCAGCTGGCAGCGCTGCCCAGGGAAGGTGAACGTGGCCTGCTGGAATGGCTGTTTGAATTACCCATACGACGCGGTGAAGATATTGATCTATGGTCAATGCGCCTATTTGCCGAGCACCGGCAACAGCAGCAGAAAACCCGGCGACAGGCCCCAAGCTGGTCGGTACAAATGGCCTTCGACCTGCCGGGACTGGGCCCTATACAGGCACAGGTTCAGTTAGCGGGCGAACAGGTCTCGACACGTTTCTGGGCTGAACACCAGCATACCCTGCCGCTGTTACGCGAGTATATGCACGAGTTGCGTCAGGCGCTCAACGAAGCGGGGCTGGATGTCGGTGAGCTGGAATGTCAACCAGGACCGAGGCCCGCTGTAAAATCGACCGGCAAGCAGGCTTTGATCCGAGAAAAAGCATGAGCGATAAGAAACAGACGACACCGCTGGCGGTTGCACTTCAATACGACGGTGAACGTGCGCCACGTGTCACTGCAAAAGGACGTGATACCGTCGCAGAGCAGATCATCAGGCTGGCACAGCAACACGGTGTTCCCATGCAGGAAAACGAAGCACTGGCTTCAGTGTTGGCTGGCGTGGAACTCGGCGATGAAATACCGGAGGCTTTGTATCTTGCTGTCGCACAGGTCATTGCCTTTGCCTATCACTTGTCCGGAAAAGTTCCTCACTCAGAAGGATAACCCGTTTACAGTTACGCAGTACCGCGCTGCATCATCACCAGCAACTCAGCCTCACCCTTGGTTAGGCCACAGGTATCCACCAGCTCTTTGATATCCGCGCCCCCATGGACCAGCTGGCTGGCCTGGCTATAGGAGCGATCGCTGCTGGCCCGCAGCTCGAGAAGACTCTGACGCTCAATGATGCGTTTAACCTTTTGCTCCAGTTTAACCACATGGTCACCCGCGCCCACTGCAGCACTGCATAGTGCAGCCAGCTCCTGTTCCATTTGTTTAACACGCTGCTGTGCGGTCTGGAGAATTTCAGCCACATGCTGGTGGCTGCGTTTTACTCGCAATAGTGCAATGCTCTGGATCGAGACGCCAAGCAATGCCACAGTCGTTAATACCATCAGGATTTCGGTGATCATATCATTACCTCAAGCGTACTCATCAATGCGGGATTCATCATCATCCCTTTTTCTTTGACGCTGCTGTTCATGCTGCCGATCATCATCCCTGGGCTTGCGTTGCGGAGCCTCCTTACCCTGGCCGCTCCCCGCCGCGGGATGGCTTGGCGGTACTCGGTGGGCAGCGGGCAGCTGTCCGATTTCCTCCATAACTGCATGTCCCGTAACCGGAGCAAAGAGCTCCGACGTCAATATTCGATCGCTTGTTCAGATAGCTAACAAAATAGCATTAATCATGCCAGACTCATCCCCCTCGATCATTTACCCGGATATTTACGACGGCGAGCCTGCTGCACCTGCTGTGGCGGGCCTGTCATCAGGTGCAGGTTTTACCGGCTGGGGCCGCCCTTCACGCAGTGTCTGCAAGTGATCCAGTCGTTGACTGATACGGGCATCGGAGCCTGACATAATAACCAGCACCACACGGCGGTTCCTGGCCCTGCCATCCTCCGTATCATTACTCGCCACCGGCCGGAATTCACCGTAGCCAATCGCTGCCAGTCGTTTTGGATGTATACCCAGGCGAGTGAACAAATGTACAACGCTGGCGGCGCGTGCAGCTGATAGTTCCCAATTGGACAAATATTCGAAGTTATTGATCGGCACATTGTCGGTAAAGCCTTCAACATGGATCACGTTATCCAGCGCTTTCAATTTATCAGCCAGCTTCTGCAATACGGGGGCCGATGGCGCGGACAGTCCCGCACTCCCGGAATCAAACAGAATACTGGATTTGATCTCGACTTCGATCCAGCGCTTGTCCCTGCGCACCTGGATCAGACCGTCATCAACCAGGTCCGCCATGCTGGCTTCAATCGAATCGGCCAGTTCCTGCACAGATTCGTCAATGTCTTCGGGTTCATGCTGTTCAGCAGGCTGAGCAGGCCGCGGCATTTTAAAAACCTCAATGATCGGTTTGTTGCGGTCAGGCATTTCTTCCGACTGCTCGGACGAACGCATCAGATCACCGACCTGAACAGGCTCCAGACTGCGCGCCGGGTCGCGAAATGCCGCGACCATGGAATCGGACAGGACCCGGTACTTGCCTTCATTGACCGAAGAAATGGAATACATAACAACAAAAAAAGCGAACAGCAAAGTAATGAAATCCGCATAGGACACCAGCCAGCGATCGTGGTTCTCGTGCTCTTCAGTGCGCTTTCTTCTCGCCATGCATTTTTGCTCGTGGTGCTCGTAGCGGGATTAAGGCTGCATCCAGCAGCACTACTGATAATAGCCCTGCAGCCTGGTCTCAATATTGCGCGGGTTCTCACCTTCGGCAATCGAGATCACTCCTTCCACGATCATTTCCCGAAACCGGGTCTGGTTGTGCACCTGGCCCTTCAATTTGTTCGCCATTGGCAGGAACAGGAGATTTGCAAAGCCCACACCATAAATAGTCGCGACAAAGGCGGTTGCAATACCACCACCGAGTTTGGAAGGATCGGCCAGATTGTTCATGACGTGGATCAGCCCCATGACGGCACCGATTATGCCAATCGTCGGACTGTATCCCCCCATACCGTCGAAGACTTTGGCAGCCTGAATATCCTTGTACTCCTTGTTATCGATCTCGACTTCAAGGATGGCGCGGATCACTTCGGGTTCGCCGCCATCCACGAGTAGCTGAAGTCCTTTACGCGCAAATAGATCCTCTTCTTCCTCGGCAATGACCTCCAGTCCAAGCAAACCTTCACGACGTGCAATATTGCTCCAGTTGACAATCTTTTCCGCGGTTTCCTGCAGCTGCAATTTGACCGGCACAAATACCCAGCTCGCCATTCCCATGGCACGCACAAAGGTCTGTATAGGAGTCTGAACCATAACCGCTCCCAGGGTCCCGCCAGCGACAATGACAAAAGCCGTTAACTGCACCAGCGAACTGGTATGCCCGCCTTCCAGGATATTGCCGCCAAGAATGGCGACCAGTGCCAGCATAACCCCAACCATGCTGAGCATGTCCATGGTCAGCCTCCGGCCGTCAGGACCAGCGAAGGTCCGATATCATGTAAGTAGAGCACCTGTTCACTCAAGCCAGCTTCGGCAACGGCCATTTGATTGCCAGCTCCATCGCTTACCCCGCGCTCGCTTCTACAGGCTCAAAGATCTTGCTAATCTTTTCCTTCAGGGTTACGGCGGTAAACGGTTTTACGATATAACCGTTCACACCAGCCTGGGCGGCTTCGATAATCTGCTCGCGGTTTGCTTCAGCGGTCACCATCAAAACAGGCAATGCGGCAAGTTTTTCGTCGGCTCGCACAGCTTTGAGTAGATCTATGCCCGTCATGCCTGGCATATTCCAGTCCGTGACCAGGAAATCGTAGTGCCCATTCTGCAACATCGACAGCGCTGTGTTTCCGTCATCCGCTTCCTGAGAATTGTTGAATCCAAGATCACGCAAAAGATTCCTGATGATACGTCTCATTGTGGAGAAATCGTCCACAATCAGTATGTTCATATCGTAATCCAAGCTGACCTCCCGCTATACCGTGCCTGTCCATGTGGTTTTCGGCAACTGCCTTGTTAGCATCAGTCGCCGGTCCACTCGGTCATGCGTGCACGTAAACGAATCAGCGCCTGTCCGTGAATCTGGCAAACCCGCGATTCACTCACACCCAGGACTTCACCGATTTCGCGCAGATTCAGCTCTTCATCGTAGTACATTGCCATCACCAGGCTTTCGCGTTCCGGCAGGCCTGCAATGGATTTCGCCAGAGCCGACTTGAAATCCGATTTGTGCAGACTGTCCAGCGGTTCGTTGCGCGGCATCGCGGTCGTGGGTTGCTGCGGCTCGTCACCATTGATGCCGGCGTCATCGATACTGAATACCCGGCATCCGGTCGCATCCTGCAGAATCCGGTGATAGTCATGCAAATCGATACCGAGCTTCTCTGCGACTTCAACATCTCGCGCATCACGCCCTTCCTTATTCTCGATTGCGCGTACCGCTTCGGCGACCTGCCGGGCTTTGCGGTGCACCGACCGCGGTGTCCAGTCGGTGCGGCGGATTTCATCCAGCATGGCGCCGCGAATCCGGATACCTGCGTAGGTCTCGAAACTGGCTCCTTGAGTAGCATCGTAGTTTCTCGAGGCCTCCAGCAAGCCAATCATGCCCGCCTGTATCAGGTCATCAGCCTGAACACTTGGCGGCAGGCGGCTCATCAGGTGGTATGCAATACGTTTGACCAGTGCCGCATGTTTAGACACCAGATCATCGCGTTCGATTTCGGGATTAGTAACGTACATAGCTGCTCCATTCATGCCGGCACCTCCATGCGTCCATTGCGCGACTGGATGAGACGTTCTATAAAAAACTCCAGGTGTCCACCAGCAGCAGACGGTACCGGCCATCTATCGGTTTTCTGTGCCAGATTCTTGAACGCCACCGCGGAACGGCTGCGCGGATAGGCCTGAACCACGGCGCGTTGCTTGCGTACAGCCTTGCGCAGGTAGTCGTCGTGCGGAACAACGCCGATGAATTCCAACGTGACGTCCAGATAACGATCGGTTACTCGTGAAATTTTGTTAAACAAATCCCTTCCCTCCTGAGCGCTATATACCTGGTTTGCAAGCACACGAAAATGTTGAACGTCATAGTCAAGACTCAACACTTTAATGAGTGCATAGGCATCGGTTATTGAAGCAGGTTCATCACAGACCACCACCACAACCCCCTGGGCGGCACGACTGAAACTGGTAACACTTTCATTGATTCCGGCTGCGGTGTCGATAATCAGGGTATCGACATCATGATTCAGTTCACTGAAAGCCTGGATCAGACCGGCGTTCTCCATGGTAGACAGCTCGGCCAGGCGTTTAACGCCAGACGCGGCAGGGACAACCATAATGTCTGACGGCCCGATCAGAATGATTTCTTCCAGCGTACGTTCACCGTTGATAACGTGTGAGAGATTGCATTCCGGGTGCAGGCCGAGCAGGACATCGACATTGGCGAGGCCCAGGTCCGCGTCCAGTAACATGACCCGCTTTCCGGCATCAGACATCGCGATAGCGAGATTGACGGAAACATTGGTTTTACCAACGCCGCCTTTGCCACTCGTTACCGCTATTACTTTTACCGGCTTGGGTTGTGTCATACGTCGTAATCCAGCAGCTTGGTCCAGTCGCAGCTCAGACATGAACATGCGTCCGGATCCCTCCAAATTTCTCGGCCATGAGTGATTCCGCCGGCAAGTCGCTGCCGGGCTCCAGCTCAGCAGCTTTTTGTACCAGGCTGTGAGCGCGTGCCGGGTGCATGTCTTCGGGTACGCGCTGCCCGTTGGTGATAAACATCAGCGGCAACTGCTGATTGATAAGCGTTGACAAGACACCACCCAGCCTGGCGGCCTCGTCCAGCTTGGTAAGAATCGCACCCTCCAGGGCTACGCAGGAAAACGCATCTACCGTTTCCTCCAGCACCGCAGGATGCGCAGTCGCAGACAGCACCAGCAGCGTACGGATCGGAATACCGCTGTCTGCCAGGGTGGCAAACTGCTCGCTGAGGCGTACATCGCGCTGACTCATACCGGCGGTATCAATCAATACCAGCCGTTTGTCCGCCAGGCTGTTGAGCGTGGAACGAAGCTCCCTGTGGTCGGAGGCCACCTGTACCGGAATACCCAGCAAACGGCCATACGTCATCAGCTGCTCGTGGGCACCGATACGGTAACTGTCCGTGCTAACCAGTGCGACATGACGCTGGCCATGACGCAAAACGTAACGTGCCGCCAGTTTGGCAACACTGGTGGTTTTGCCAACACCGGTGGAACCTACCAGCGCGACGATACCCCCCTGATCCATGACATCTTGTTCTGCAACCGGAACGCTCGCGGTAAGTTCCGACAGGGCCAGTTGCCAGGCGTGTTCTTCGTCACGCGCATGGACCGTGGGGGCGGATACCCTTTCGATCAGTGCAGTGTCCAGTTCCATACGGCTGAAACGGCGCATGACATCGGCATGCAGGGGTTCACGGCGATTCAAATCACCCCAGGCCAGGTGCGCCAGCTGGTTTTCCAGCAAGCCGCGTAATTGTTTGATTTCATCGCGCATGGCGACGATCGACGGATCCTGTGACCATTTCACCTGTTGCGTGGCTGACACAGGCTCCCGGACCGCTTTGGCAAGGGGAGTGGCGTTATCAAAGCGGGGTTGAGAAACGGTGCTGGAAGCGCCGTCATTCAGTAGTGATTCGTCATAATCCAGGGCGGCGATAATCTCGATACCACCATCCACTTTGCGGTTGGACAGAATTACGGCATCCGGTCCCTGTGCCTCGCGGACCAGGCGAATGGCCTGGCGCATGTCCGGTGCAAAAAAGCGTTTCACTTTCATTCCAATACCCCGCTGTTCGCTATGGCTACTGAAGCTGATTCCATGCTAAACGCTGGCAAGCTCATGCCACCGGGCTCCCGTTCTGTTGTACACCGAGACTCGGTGTGTCTGTTCCTATATTGGCAACCACTTTGATCTGCTTGTTATCCGGTATTTCGTTATAAGCCAGTACATGCAGTCCCGGTATGCTGTGTCGTACCAGTTTTGCCAGCCACGGCCGGATCGGCGGTGTGACCAGCAGAATGGCCGCCTGGCCCGCTGCTTCCTGCCGCTGGACACTTTCAGCCAGCGAGCGATGCATCCGTTCTGCCAGTCCGGGTTCGATCCCGGCACCACCTTCCGAAACTGCTTGAATGGACGTTTGCAATATCCGTTCCAGTGAAGGATCCAGCGTGATTACCTGTACTTCAAGCCCTATCCCATTGATATGCTGAATAATTGATCGACCCAGCGCGGCACGCGTCGCAGCTGTCAAAGCGCCAGGATCTTGACTTCTTGAGCCAGCCTCGGCGAGTGTTTCGGCGATGGTGCGCATGTCCCGAACCGGGATGCGTTCTTCGAGCAGGTTCTGCAGCACCTTCAGTACCACACCAATCGACAGGGTGTTGGGCACCAGGTCTTCAACCAGCTTGGGTGTAGCCTTGGCCAGTACATCCAGCAGTTGCTGAATTTCTTCGTGACCGATCAGTTCGTGGGCATGGCTCTGCAGCAGTTCGCTGAGGTGGGTGGCAACCACGGTGCTGGCGTCAACCACCGTGTAACCCAGGGTTTGTGCGTTATCGCGTTCCGAAGGCGGTATCCAGACCGCTTCCAGGCCGAAGGCCGGATCCCTGGTTTCGACACCCTGCACGGTACCGAACACACGGCCGGGATTGATCGCCAGGTCACGATCCGGGTAGATTTCCGCCTCACCCAACGGGACACCCATTAACAAGATGCGATAGGCATTCGGCGCCAGTTCCAGGTTGTCTCTGATATGGACCGGCTGTATCAGGAAGCCGAGTTCCTGCGAGAGTTTTTTGCGAACCCCCTTGATCCGATCCATCATCTGACCGCCCTGAGTGCGATCTACCAGCGGTATCAGGCGATAACCGACCTCCAGCCCGATAACGTCCACCGGGCCGACGTCATCCCAGCTGAGATCTCTGGCCTCCGGCGCTGTTTCTTCTGTTTGCCGCTCTTCTTCGACCGGCAGCAGTTGCTGCTGCTGGCGCTTCCATGAGAAGTAAGCCCCCGTACCTGCCGCCGCAGCCAGGCTCAGAAATGCCAGGTTGGGCATACCTGGAATCAGCCCCATGAAACCTATGATGCCACCGGATACGGCCAGCACCATCGGATTGCTGAACAGTTGATCCATCATCTGTTCGGTCATCTGCTGCTTACTGGAAACACGGGTGACGATAATGGCCGTTGCGGAGGAAAGCACCAGGGAGGGTATCTGTGCGACCAGACCGTCACCGATGGTCAACAGGGTGTAGTTACGCAGTGCGTCTGCCAAAGGAAGGTCAAACTGCAGGGTACCGATGGCAAGGCCGCCGATAATATTGATGAACAGGATCAGGATACCGGCAATGGCATCTCCACGGACAAACTTACTGGCACCGTCCATGGCACCGTAGAAATCAGCCTCCTGGCCGACCTCCTCGCGCCGGCTACGGGCATCATCCTGGGTAATCAGCCCGGCGTTCAGATCCGCATCGATAGCCATCTGCTTGCCCGGCATGGCATCCAGGGTAAAACGTGCACTGACTTCCGAAACACGTCCGGCACCTTTGGTGACCACTACAAAATTGATGATGACGAGGATCCCAAACACCACCAGTCCCACAGCATAATTACCGCCGACAACGAATTCACCGAAAGACTCGATGACCTTACCTGCCGCCGCCGTCCCGGTATGTCCGTTCAGTAATACGACACGGGTGGACGCGACGTTCAGCGCCAGCCGCAACAGGGTGGTAATCAGCAGTACGGTTGGAAAAATGGTAAAATCCAGCGGCCGCATGGCGTAGACAGTCACCATCAACACCACCAGTGAAAGTGCAATATTGAAGGTAAAAAACATGTCCAGTGCAATAGTTGGCATTGGAATGATGATCATCGCCAGCATCATCACCAACAGTATCGGTGCTCCCATCCCCTTGCCGCTGATTGCGCGGAAGTTAATGCTTGCTGCTTCAGTTGCCATGTCTCAGTTAACCCCTTTCTGTATCAAGGTGACTCACGGATTGCCGCCAGGTCCCTGGAAAAACTCATCCGGCACAGCAACCGCCTCCGGCCGCGTCGGAATCGGCCCGCTGCGTATCGTCGCCTTGAGCTGGAAGACGTAGGCCAGAATCTGCGCGACCGCCAGGTAGAGACCTGCGGGTATTTCCTGATTGATCTCGGCGCTGTAATACAGGGCTCGCGCCAGTGGCGGCGCTTCATAAAGTGGGACATTATTGGCCACCGCAACGGTACGAATCTGGCTGGCCATCAGTTCGACACCCTTGGCCACCACGATGGGTGCAGACATCTTTTCTGTGTCATAACGCAGCGCGACAGCGTAATGCGTCGGGTTGGTGATAATGACATCCGCCTTGGGTATTTCCTCCATCATGCGCCGCTGGGCGATTTCACGCTGCCTGGCGCGCACCCTGGCTTTAACCTCGGGCCGGCCTTCCGTGTTCTTGTGTTCGTCCTTGATCTCCTGGCGGGTCATCTTGAGGTTCTTGGCGTGATCCCATAACTGGAATGGCACATCAATAGCCGCGATCAACAGCAGTGAGGCACTGAGAACCACAAAGGAGGTAGACAGGATATTGCCGGCATGTGCCAGGCCGTGCTCAACGGCTTCGCGCCCCAGGCCCATCAGTTCAGGCAAAAAATGCCACAGCAAACCGGCTCCGACCGAACCGATTAACAGAAACTTGGCGAGCGCCTTCAGCAGTTCCACGATACCGCGCACGGCAAAGATCCGCTTCAGCCCCTTCAGAGGATTCAGTTTGTCCGCCTTGAAGCTCAGCGCCTCGACGCTGAACGACCAGCCACCCAGTGCAATCGGGGCGATCAGAGCTGTTACCAGCATGACCAGAAGAAAAGGGGTAACCACCAGCAAGCCCTGGTAGACGGCTTGACCAAGTATCTCGATCATTGCAAAGGTATCGAACAGCTTGGCCCGTTCAACCTGCAAACCCAGCTGCAGTACCGCACCCAGCCGCTCGATCATCTGCCCCCCCATCAGCGACATGCAAAGAGCCGCCATCAGCAGCATGGCCATGGTGGTCATTTCCCTGGATCGCGGTAGCTGGCCTTTTTTGCGTGCCTCTTCCAGTCGTTTGGGCGTCGCCTGTTCGCTTTTTTCCTGGCCGTCTTCGTTCTCAGCCATATCACGGACCCCCGTTACCGAACTGACCGACGCTGGTAAACGCCCCGTCTATCAGTTGTTGCATTTGCGGCAGCAGGTTGGCAATGGCAAATACCAGGGTGACGAAGCCAAGTGTCAGTGTGACCGGGAAACCGACACCGAAAACATTGAGTTGTGGCGCCGAACGGCTGACCACGCCGAAGGCAAGATTGACCAGAAGAATTGAAGCCACGGCGGGCAAGGCGACCATGACGGCATCGGCGAACATACGCGCCCCCCAGTAGGCGATAGCCCGGAAATCCTCGCGTGTCAGGGCATCCACCCCGACAGGCAAAGACTGGAAGCTGTCAACCAGCACACGGATCAATGCGAGGTGCCCGTTCAAGGCAAGGAACAACAAGGTTGCAATCACAACATAGTACTGACCGATAACGGGCACATTGACACCGTTTTGCGGGTCGACCATCTGGGCAAAGCCCAGCCCCATACCCATCGCGATGGTTTGCCCGGCGATGACCAATGTGGCGAACACCAGTTGCAGGCTGAAGCCAATGGCGAGACCTATGACCAGTTGCTGCGCTGTAACCAGCGCGCCGGAGAGAGATAACGGGTCAAGCGCGGGAACCTCCGGCAACAGCGGGAGAACGATCCAGGTCAGCAGCAGGGCGATGACCAGACGAGCCCGCTGCGGCACCATTCGTGCGCCGAATATCGGTGCGATCGCCAACATTGCCGCTATACGGGTAAACGGCCAGACCAGACTGCCAATCCAGGTGCCAATATCGGCGCTGGTAAACAACATGGTCCGCTAACCGATCATGCCCGGTATGCTCTCGAACAACTGGATGGTGAAGCCCAGCAAGGTATTGAGCAGCGTCGGGCCGGCGACAAGAATCACCAGGCCCACCACGATCAGTTTGGGCACGAAGGTGAGCGTCATTTCGTTGATCTGGGTGGCCGCCTGAAACATACCGACCAACAGACCCACGACCAGCGCAGACAACAGTAGCGGCGCTGCCAGCAGAGCTGTAACCTTCATGGCCTGGGTTCCGATATCTATGACTGTTTCAGGTGTCATGACAGGCCCTAGGCTGAAAAACTGGCCGCCAGGGTTCCCATGACCAGAGACCAGCCATCAATCAATACAAACAACATGATTTTGAACGGCAGCGAAATGATCATGGGCGACAACATCATCATGCCCATGGACATCAGCAGCGTGGCAACCACCAGATCGATCACCAGAAACGGTATCAGAATGATAAACCCGATCTGGAATGCCGTCTTTAGCTCGCTGGTAACAAAGGCAGGCATTAACAGCGAAAAAGGCACGTCATCGGCGGTTTCAAATTCGTCGGCGCCCGAAATATTGGAAAACAGCATAAGGTCGTCGTCACGCGTCTGTTCCAGCATAAAGCCACGAAACGGCACGGCAGCACGCTGCAGGGCTTCCTGGGCAGGCATCGCCTCTTCAAGATAGGGGCCCAGGGCCTGTTCATAAACCTGATCGAAAACCGGCATCATGATAAACAGGCTCAAAAACAGCGACAGCCCGATGATCACCTGATTGGACGGAGATGACTGGGTACCCAGCGCCTGACGCAGTATGGCCAGCACGATGACAATACGCGTAAACGAAGTCATCATCATCAGCGCTGCCGGCAACAGGCTGAGCGCCGTCATGAACATCAGCACCTGGATGGTTACGGTATAAGTCTCACTACCATCCTCACCGGTTTCGACTTTCAGCGCGGCGAGACCCGGCTCGGCTGAAGCCAGCATCGGCAAACAGCTCAGCAACAAGGGCATACAGAACATCAAGTATTTCATGTTTTTGTTTTTTCCTTGTTCAAAAAACGCCCCAGCTGATCCGCAAACCCGGGGGCAGCGTCGCGTATGGATTCCAGCGGCTTATCCAGCACGTGTAGTGTCTGTACGCGCCCCGGGGCAACGCCTACCAGCAACTGGGTCTCACCGACTTGCAGCAGAACAACACGTTCACGTGTCCCCATCGAAAGTCCACCGAGAATCCGCAGCCCGCCACCAGCCGCCATCTGGAAGCGACCGCTGCGCTTGAGTACCCAGGCGATGGCAGCAATCAGCCCCAGTACCAGCAACATACCCAGCGTCAACTGCCACAGGCTGGTCATGGCCATGGGATCCTGCGCCTGGCCCAGGCTGGCGGTGCCCTTCAGGGCGCTGGATGTTTTTGTCGACTCTGCGGCATAGCTGAGTGTGAAAGTGACGCATCCAGTCGCAAACAGGGTCAGTTGCCGAGCGTGGTAAAACATCATGCATAACCCTACTTGAGCTTCTTGACCCGTTCTGCGGGACTGATGACATCCGTGAGGCGAATACCGAATTTCTCGTTAACGACAACGACTTCACCGTGAGCAACCAGCGTGCCGTTGACCAGTACATCCATGGGCTCCCCAGCCAGTCGATCCAGCTCCACAACCGAGCCCTGATTTAACTGGAGGAGATTGCGAATACTGAGACTAGTGCGCCCGATTTCCATTGAAATGGTGACTGGAATATCGAGAATAACGTCCAGATTTTCTTCTTCAACCGCCGCTCCAGCCGAGGTGTCCTCGAGGCTGTCGAACTCTGCGGCAGCGGCTTGCGCAGGCTGTTTTCCAGCGGCCTCTGCTACCGCCTGTTCGGCCATGGCATCATCCCGGTCATCAACTGCGCCGGCTTCCTGCGTATCCGTTTGTTCACTCATCGGCCTCTCCTGCCACCCTTATTATTCAAATTGATCCGAGGCAATCTTCTGTGTCACTTTCACAGCCCGGCTACTGTTATAAATGCCAAATTTGCCACGAAATACGGGCGTGCCTTCCGCTTCGATCGTTACCAGATCGGGCAGATCGATGGCGATGACGTCACCAGCTCGCAGTTGATTGACTTCACGTAACGACAAGCTTGTTTCAACCAGGGTCGACTGTAGACGAATCGGTGCTTCTTTCATTTCCTCACGAATCGATCGGGTCCAGCGTTCATCGCGATCACTACGGTCACTTTGCACACCGGTATCAAGCAGATTACGGATAGGTTCCACCATCGAATAAGGCATGGTGACATGCAGGTCGCCACCTCCGCCGTCCAGCTCTACCTTGAAGGTATTCACGACGACAACCTCTGTGGGACTTACGATGTTGGCAAAATGTGGATTTACCTCGGAGCTTTGATAGTCGAAACCGACGTCCAAAACCGGTTTCCAGGCCTGTTTCAGATCCTGGAAGGCGATATCCAGTACCAATTGAATAACTCGCAGCTCTGTTGGTGTGAATTCACGACCTTCGATCTTGGTATGAAACCTGCCACCGCCGCCAAAGAAATTGTCCACCAGGACAAAAACCAGCTTGGGTTCGAGCACAAACAGTGCACTTCCTCGCAGCGGCGGTACGCGCACCAGGTTCAGACTGGTCGGCACAAACAGGCTGTGCACATATTCCGCGAACTTGAGCATCTGCACGCCAGAGACCGAGATCTCGCCGGCACGACGGAGCATGTTAAAAAGACTGATGCGGAAGTAACGGGCAAAACGCTCATTGATCATTTCCAGTGTCGGCATACGCCCGCGTACAATACGGTCCTGACTGGCAAAGTCGTAACCCCGAACTTCACCTTCAGTAATCTCTTCATCGGTTTCAGTCTCGACATCGCCTCCACTGACCCCATGTAGCAGCGCATCGATTTCGTCCTGTGAAAGCAGATCGTTCACCGCATCACCCTATTGCATGACAAAGCTGGTAAAAAACACACTATCCACACCCGCATCACCGGTCTCTTCCGTCATGACCTTCTGAATTTCTGCCAGGGTTTCACTGCGCAACGTCTCCTTACCCTCGCGTGTATTCAAGGTATCAGGATCCTGATTGCCAAACAGCATCACCAGGGAGTTACGAATGGCGGGACGGTGTTCCTTGATAAGGTCCACCGCGTCGGGGTTACGGGTACCGACTTCCACCGTGATCTGCAGGAATCGGACCTCCGCGTCAGCATTGAAGTTGACCACAAACGGTGGGTCCATAGGCAAGTAATTCAAGGGCGCCTTCGTTTTCTTTTGTTTTTTACCCGCTTTGTTATCGCTGTCGGTCTGTTCAGCGACATCATCTTCCTGGTCGCCTGACAAGATACCGCTCAGCATGAGAGTTGCTGTTGCCGAAGCGCCCAGCAGCAGAACCACAACTGTTATGATGATGATGAGTTTGGACTTTGATTTCGGTTTTTGCGCTTCACCGCCATCGGTATCCAGTTCCAGATCGTCTTCCTGTGCCATTGGCTAATCCCCGCTTATGCTTTCAGATACAGCAATAGCAAGACGTATGCCACGACGCGGCCTTATTTAATAGGCATTACTTTCATACAGTTATAAACTGTTTTCAGCGGCTCGTCGAACTTTTGACGCTGCGGAATGGATAAGATTGACAGAACATTGGCTGAACGGGCAAGCGCTACGGCGAAACAACAGCCACGCAATCAACCCGCTTGGCAGGCGTGCCGAATGCTCAGACAGGGGAACGACGCGAGTCCGGAACTTAGTGAGAGGAGCCGGACAGCCATTCGTGGAAGCCTGCAACCGGCAGGGGCTTGCTGATATGGAAACCCTGCACCAGGTCACAGCCCAGCTCCTGTAGCTGCAGGTGGACACCTTCATCCTCGACGCCTTCGGCGATAACCTTGCACCCCAGGTTATGACCCAGCTCGATGATGGAACGCACAATAGCGGCATCTTTCGAATTGCGGTCCATATTCTCCAGGAAGGACTGATCGATTTTCAGGGTATTGATAGGCAGGCGTTTCAGATACGACAGGGAAATGTAACCGCTGCCAAAGTCGTCGATAGCAATCGACACTCCCAGATCACTCAGGTCCTTTAGAATACGGGCACTTTTATCCAGATCTGCCATCAGGGTGCCTTCGGTAATTTCAACCTCGAGACTGCTGCCACCAACACCAGCCTCTTTCAGGGACTGTTCAATACGTGTGACCAGTCCCGGTGACTGGAAGGAACGTGCAGAGACGTTAATCGAAACCGGCATCTGCCTGCCTTCGACCAGCCAGGCTCTGCTCTGCGCCAATGCGGTATCCAGCACCCAGTCGGTGATTGGAGAAATCATACCCAGCTGCTCGGCGACCGGAATAAACCTGTTGGGCAGCACCAGTCCCTGCTGCGGATGTTGCCAGCGTAATAACGCTTCAGCACCACAGATCGCGCCGCTGGCCAGATCGATTTTCGGCTGGTAGTAGAGTTCAAACTCTTTCCGCTCCAAAGCACCGTGTAACTGGCCGGATATTGAAAGTTGTTCCGTCGCAGCAGATGTCGTGGTTTGCGCTTCATAGAACAGATAAGGTACCGAGTTCCATTTGGCGCGGTACATGGCACTGTCGGCGTGACTGGCCAGGGTGCTCGCATCCTCACCATGCTGCGGGAACACCGAGATACCGATTGCGCTGCTCAAACACAATTCCTTTTGCTCATAAGAAAATGGTGCACTCAGCGCATTCATGACTTCACCGGCCACTCGTTCCCCCGCTCTCTCTGCATCCTGCAGAAACGGCAACACAATACCGAACTCATCGCCACCCAGACGGGCCAGTGTATCGGTATCACGCAACACCTTTTGCAAACGCTGCGATATCTGACGCAACAATTCATCACCGGCTGCGTGGCCCAGTGAATCGTTGTACATTTTAAACTGATTGATATCCAGAATCATGACGGCAACCGAAGCACCGGGATTACGCCGCGCCACCGCCAACGCCGAGGCCAGACGGTCATACCACAGGGCGCGATTGGCCAGGCCGGTCACTTCATCCTGGGTAGAAAGCTGCTCGAGGCGTTCCCGGTCTGTGTGTAAATCGGTGACATCCTCCATCAGGCAATGGACGCGAAGTACACGGCCACGGCGATTGGCCATAGGATAAAACGCCAGCCGGAACCAGCGCTCTTCACTTTCATCGGGTGTCAATCGCACTTCAAGCTGAACCGACTCACCGTCCAGTACCTGTTGCCAGGCTGTCAGTACCCGCTCTCGCTCGGAGCCGTGAATGGCGTAGAAGCAGGGAATGGGGGCTTCCAGCTCATTGTGACAGAATGCCTGGGTACCAGGACTGGCATAGCTGATGCGGTTTGATTCGATATCGACCGTCCACAGCAGCTGCGGTATGTTGCTCAGGATCTCGCCCGCCAGGCCCTGCTCAAAACCCAGTTCATCACGCTGATCGGTGAGCTGTTCCACCGCCGCCCGCCAGTAACCTTCGGTGACAACCGCGAGGTCACGGAAAATCATCTTGATGAGCGCCGATTCCACCGCGTCACGATCCTGCTGTTCAATTTGCGGATCGGTATCCACCAGATGTTGCAGGTGATCCAGGAACAAGCGGTAGGCACCCAGCGCCCATACCGGCTTGACGCCGTGGCGATAATGCGCGCGCCCCACCTGTTCACTGCGGGCGGTGGCCTTTTCATCGATATTTCCGTTCAACAGACTCAACTTGTGCGCCAACATGCCGCGCACCAGTTCGCCGATGTTGCCGCCTCCGCGTTCGTAGGCATACAGTACATCAGCGATATCCGGATTATCGAACAGATAGTTGTAAACGGTTTCCGCGAACCCGGCCGCTCCCTGGGCCATGATATCCTTATAGCGGTGAAGCAGCCGGGTATCTTCCTCGGTCAGCTGAAGAAGGTAGTCGAATTCTTTACCGATAACGGAGTTGGAGGATTTTTTCCGCACGCCGGGCCGCCGTCCCTCCTTCGACCGCCCACGTTTTTTCGGGGGTGTTGGCATTGCCAGTCCCAACATTGTTATAATTGTCGTTCAACGTTAACACAAGCGTATGCATAAATACAATCAATCTGTTACCGGGCAAGCGTCGTTTTTCCCTGACACTGACGCAGTCAATTCGAAACAACTTCAGTTGAATGGCACTAAGTTAAGGCGGCTCTTCACTCTGTAGGGCCGAATTTATTCGGCCAGTAGCTGTTGGCGGCTACCCACATTGTGGCTATATCCGGGATGATAGATGGAATGGCAACGTGGTTGGTCGAATGAATTCGACCCTACAATGGGCTAAATAGGCTTAACTTAGT
>JAUXDG010000209.1 GCA_030618475.1 Gammaproteobacteria bacterium
GGATAGCGTCCCTGACCCGTGGTCTACAGGGTGGCAACCTGGTGATAGGGGCCGACGGCCAGGTCACGCTGGAAGCCGAGTGACGCGTTCATGAGCAGGCTCTTCACTCTCCTTACCACCCTGGGCGCACTGCTTTCGGTGGGCTGCGCACAGCAGCCGACACACCCGGCACGGGGTGCAGATTCATCGCTGCAGCGCTGGCTTGACGTTGAGCTCGCACCCTATCTGGCACAGCAACTCGGGCAGCATCCCAGGTTCAAGGGCGAGTCCGTTATTCTGGTGCGCCTGGATGGCCCCGACATTCAAGCGGATATTGACGGCCTGACCCGCAGCCTGCGCGACCAGCTCATGGACAGCCTGCTCACTGATAACGCCGGCATCCATCTGCCCTGGCAACCGCAACAGCAACCAGCGCAGCACCATCGCCGGCTGGATCAGCTGGAGTGCGGAAGAATCCGTGACGCGAACTACTACATCGGCATCGAGATCACCCGCAGCGCGACTGCGCAGTACCGGGTCTCGGTGCGTGCCCTGGACGTGCGCGCCGGCGAGTGGGTCGGTGGATTCGGCAAGCGCTGGTCAGGCGCCCTGACGTCCAGCGAGTTACGCGCCCTGCAGGAGCGCCGTAGCGATGAATCCCTGCGCGGTCTCAGGGTGCTGCCTTTCAGTTCCGGACACCCCGACCTGGCAGCCAGCTATCTTGCCAACAACCTGAGCTGTCTGCTGCGTCAGCAGGAAGCGGAGGACCTGGTGATTTACGTGGAATCGCTGAAGTCCGACCAACCCAGGCTGCGCACCCTGCTGAGTCTGATCGGCAACAATCTCTCGCGTTACCGGGAGGTACGTGTCACCGACGCCAGGCAGGAATCGAATTTCCTGCTGCGCGGTGAGGCCCACGAGGTCCAGTCGGGTCTGTATCAGCTGTGGGTGGTCTTGCACCCGAAGGACTCGGGTGAACATCTCATCGGCATGGACACCGCCACCTATGTCCGCTTGCTGCCGGCGGGTGGCGGCGCCGGGCCCAGGCGGCATGCAAACAAGGTGCGCAGCGGAAAACCGGCCTTTGCCGGGATGGAACTGGTACGCCGACACAGCGTTAATGGCGACAGTGACAGCTGCACAGAACAACAGACCGGTGAATCCGGCGGCGGACAGGCCGTGGAGGGTTGCCCGCTGCTGGAGCTGAGCGTCGAACGGGCCGATCAGGTCTTTGTTTTCGTGCACGGCAGCAAAGACGGCGTCAGCCGCCTGTCACCCGGGAGCTGCGCCAACGCCAGCGAACCGGTAGCGGATACAGCGGCGAAACGTAGCTACCTGTTCCCCACCGGGCGTTTTTCCAACTCGGATTGGCCCACCATCTACGCCATTGCTGTCAGTGGGTCGGAGCTGGCGCGACAGTTCACAGGACTCCTGCAGGTCTTGCCCGATGCCTGTGGTCATGCCTCGGGCATGCGCGCGGACAACACCAGCATGGACCAGTGGCTGGGCAAGCTCGACCACCTGATAGCCAGCAACAGCGACCACGCGGTCTGGACAGCAAGGCGACTACCATGATGAGAACAACAGGCTTCCTGGCGGGCGTTTGTCTGACCGTGGCGGCCTTGCTGCTGGTCCTGGACAGCCGCGAGAGTCAGCAGCCGGAAATGGTGACGCAAGCCACCGCGGACGCCACAGCGGAAGAACTTTCAGGGGTGTTGGCGGCTATAGCCGAACAAGTGGATGTTGTGCAGGCGGGGAATGAGTCTGACCAGACAATTCCGCTGGAGCATGAATCGGAGACCACTGATAGTGAACCACAAGGCGGTTTCAAAGCACCCGGGACAACGGCCGACGGTGAACCACAAGGCGGTTTTGAAGACTCCGGGCCGGACCCGGATCAGCGTCTGAACGTGCAAGCGGAGGCACAAGCCGACGATTCCGCCCGGCAGGACAGCGGCGATGCCGGTACCTACCTGTTCTGGAGTCCTTTCCGCAGCGAGTGGTCGGCACAGGGTTTCGCGGGGCGCCTGACCTCGGCCACCCAGGTACCCGTGGAGGTCATCAATGCGGGGCCGGGGGAATACCGCGTAGCATTCAGCTACCAGGATGAAACGGAGCGCCTGGCGCAGATCATGCGCATCGAATCCATCACCGGGCTGAAACTGGAGTAGTCATGTCGCGACTGCAATCCACTCTGATGTTCTGTCTTTCACTACTGGTTGCCGCAGCGGTCATGGCCAAAACGGACGCTTCGATCGACGCCGGCGCGCTGGAGGCCAGATGGCAGACCTTCTCCAGGACCGCAGCGCAGACCCAACCGGCACTGGATTTCCCTTATGCACATTGCTTCAAGCGGGCAGCTGCAGCCCAAAAGGTGCCGGAAACCCTGTTGCTGGCCGTCGCCAGGGGTGAAAGTGATTTCAAGCCCGCAGCCCGCTCGGACGCCAACGCCTACGGACTGATGCAGATACTCTGGCCCGGCACGGCAAAACATCTGGGGCTGAACCGCTTGTCCGACTTACTGGAACCCTGCACCAACGTCGAGGCAGGCGCACGCTATCTCAAGGAACTGCTGGAACACTACCAGGGCAACCTGCACCGTGCACTGGCAGCCTATAACTACGGGCCATCCCGGATCCCGGTATCCGGCGGCAAGCTGCCGGACGGGGCCATCTGGTACAGCAGCTATATCCTGCGCCATCTCGATTACGTCCTGCACGGAAGCCGGAAACGGCCGCGCGGTTCGCCGCCCAGGCCCTATGCGGATCAGGACCGATTGTTCGTTATCCGTTTTGCCCGTCCTTACCGGGCGGCGGCTTTTGTCGAGAGCCTGCAGCCCCGCTTTGGCGATATCCGCCTGGACTGGTTCCGGCGTCCGGATGAGGGGTTCGACGTAGTCATGCTGTACGCCAGCGAAAAAGAGCTGGGGCGAGGCCGGCAACTGCTCTCGGACATGGGGTTCTGAACGCCATGAAACGGCAACTGCAGACGCTGCTTGTGTTTTGTATCTGCGACACCACGGGTCTGGCGCTTGCCGGAGCATTCCGGAGCTATGCCACCGTGGTGAACGTGCAGCCGATTATGGAGACTGTCTACGATCCGGTAACACGCAGGGTCTGCACCGATCCGGACGGCGCCTCGCGCGAGTTCACGGAGCTGTCGGCCACCATCGGTGAGGATATCCGCCGTCAGCATCGCTTGTGGCAGACACATCGTTCCTGCAGCACAATCACAGAAAGGCAGGCCCGGGAACGGGTAACCGCTTACCGGGTGACCTACCGCTACCGCGGCTACACCTCCACCACGCAGCTGTCCTACCATCCCGGTGACCGGATGCCAGTGAATGTCAGCCTGTCACCCCTGCCCTGATCGGCGCTTCAACTGATCGAGTGAGTCAGCTGATGTCCGTGCTGCTTGATTGCGGATGATAATCCGGACATTGGGCGTTACCTTGGCTACTTCGAGTTCCAGGGGGCCTACAATCGCGACAGGAATAACGGCCTGTTTTTCCGCATTACGCTGAAAGAGGGGTACCGCGGCGCCATCCAGCTCGACTGGGGATTGCCGGTGCATGACCACTTGAGGGGTTACGTCCAGTATTTCTACGGTTATGGAGAAAGTCTGATCGACTATAACCACCAGGTGAACATACTGGGTGTCGTCATAAAACTGACTGACTGGTTGTAGGAACTGCTTGCTCACGGAGCGCAACGCTGTTCAAGCAGAACAATCCGCCCGTAACTGGTACAGGTGTCAGGCTGAATACCGTGGCATCCCGTGAAAACTGACAGATTGGCGGGTTGGGCAGCCTTGCTGATCATGAACGGCAGAAAACGACCCATTGCAGCCCTCCACCGAATGGCCAGAGGCTCACCCCTTAAAATTACTTGGATGCGAGCATGTAAGCTGAATGTAAGTCCCATCGTGTTTAACTGGGCGCGGCACTATATAAATATATAAAACAACCATCGAGGGATTAAACATGTACATGTCTGGCTTATGGAGTAAATCCGTTCTTGCTGCTTTGAGTATTAGCCTAATGGGTCTGGGACACACGGCCAATGCCGCGGTTGTCTTGGTGAATGAGTTCCGAAGCGTTTCAGCTAACGCCAACGTGAGTACACCAGTGGGGTCTGATAGTGTATCTGCATCGAGAAACTCCCTGGGTGACTTCTCTGATTTCGACGAGTCGGTAGAGGTTGACCTTACCCTTGAAGACGCTTCGGCGAACGCAACCGCCCAGCAAATGTCGCGGATCACCACGACATCCATCTCTGCGTCCGGAGCAGCGACGGCTAGCGCTGAGGTAACCGCTTTCGACCCTATGTTCTTCACAAATGCTAGCGCAAATGCCAATACAAATATGTCTGTAGACTTTGAAGTGACTACCGCTCAATTGTTCGACCTGTCGGGCGCAGTTTCATCGTCTGATTTCGGCGGGTTCTCATTTGGTCAGGCGGACGTTTCGTTAAGGAGCCAAGACGGTTCCTTCAATTTATCCTTCAGCACGCCTTTTTTCGATGGCCACGCGACACCGTTTGATCTATCCGGCACGCTCTTCCCGAATATCTATACTCTATCTGCCAATGCCAACATTAGTGCCGATGCTTTTGGTATAGAAGCTTCCAGTGGCACAGCGGATTTTACGGTCGATTTTAAAGTTTCTGCTGTTCCTATTCCCGCTGCCGCTTGGCTCTTCGGCTCCGGTCTCCTTGGTCTGGTCGGAATAGCCAGACGCAAGAAAACAGTTTAACTGTTACAGCATTCACTACAGCGGCTCCTTCGGGAGCCGTTTTTTTATAGATGCTGAAGGTCCGTTTGTGGCCGATAGTCGCCGATCAGGAATCCCGCATCAGCGGGATTTTCTGTGTTCGGGAACGGTAACTTGTGGCCGAAGGTGCTCGTTTAGTTGCGCCGCTTATATTAGCCATCACTAAACGGGGACTTCCGACCTTTATCCGACATTCGTCAAGGTCGGTAAGATTCAAGTTTTGCCCCCAATTCTGTTGTTAGTATTTCTCGCCATATCAAGCCTCGGTTAATTTCTCCTTTTCCCGCTTGACCCTGAAGTATAGTTTACGGTCTAGAATTCGGGTCAATATTAGGAGACGGCCATGACGCTGTTAAATATCGGACAAGTCGCCAAACTAACGGGAGTAACAGTGGAGACCGTGAGATTCTACGAAAAGCAGGGCCTGA
>JAUXDG010000121.1 GCA_030618475.1 Gammaproteobacteria bacterium
ATCAGCTGCCTCTATCGAACAGTATCGTTTGAGTGATTGATGGATGAGTCGCCGCAAGATTGGCAAATCTATCTCGTATTCGCCGCTTTCCTGCACAGCCTGCTGTACCCTTCGCGCAACTTCGTGTGCGGACTCTCTATCAACAACACAGGCCTCCAACGAGCGGGTTAAAATGCCGACCGAAAACGGGCTGCGACGCTTCTGACTACAGACAATGACTTTCTGCTCTCGTACCGGGCTGGTCTCATAATTCAGCCGGACCGCCCTATCGAAGCGCTTTTCAAGCTGCAGCGCCACGCGAGCTTTAAGCTCTGTGGTCGTGACCTCTTCACTGTTTTCCAGCTCCTCTCTTACAGCCTGAGCAGTAGCATAGGCATCCCGAAACGATAGCCCTGCCGAGAGCAGCGACTGCACCAGGATGCCGCGCAGAAAGGGCACTCTATCTCCTTCCGGTGCCTTGATGACCACTATTTTTGCCACAGCAGATCCGTTTTATCCCTGCCAGTAAATTCTGCAAGCCTGCTCAAAACCCATTGCAGTGTACCTCCAGTTAGCCAGGCATAGAACCATGCACCTGGAAATCTGTCAGAGTTGGGCGGATTTTACTCATACCAGAGATTCGGTATTGTGTTGCGTTGGTCTTGGGGATAGTGGACTAATAAATCCTGACACCCTGTTAAGGATGTAAAAAGTGATAAGCAGGTGAACGATGACAACAGAAACGCGAAAGAGACGCAACTACAGGAAAGACTTCAAGCGGGGTGCTGTATAGCTTTGCTCACGGTTTAAAGCCAGTACCGGTAATATAAGACATGACATCGATTTCTCTTTCCACTTGAATAAGCAGGTAGCAAGAGCCATGCCGGTTAGCGGGATTTCGAATTACTTTGCTTGTTTTTCAGCGTGTTGCAGGCCTGAACCGTGACGCCTTGACTAAAGACAGCAGCGGCCTTTGTCTCAGATCAACGACGCTCAATTACGACTTAATGCTATGACATTAATTTTATGAGCAATAACGGCGTCGCTATTCAGGTACAGAGAGCTGCTGATTTACCCGGCTGCCGCTCTGGACTCAAGCTGGCCAAGCCTGTCCTCGAGTCGTTTTACTTCCTGACGCAACTCGCTGACAAGCTGCTCCAGTTGATCGAAGCGCTCATTGTCCGGCCCGGAAGGCTGCAACAGGGCACCCGTGTGCTGCGAACTATCCGCTATCTGCACCTCACCGCTGAACAGATGCGCATAGCGCACCTCCCTTTTGCCCGCTTCGTGAGCCAATCTGACAACAAAAGGCCCGTCATCGCGTTCCATCAGTTGCACGAGTGCAGACTCAACCTCGTACACATCACTGAATTTGCACAGACGGTTGGTTCGGGTACGCAATTCGCCGGGTGTCTGTGGACCACGGAGCAGCAGCACACAAATAATACCCAGTTCCTGTTGTGAAAATTTCAGGTTGCCGAATTCGCTATTGCAGAAGCGGTGCTGGTACTTCAGAACACGACTGCCAAAGCCTGACTTATCGAGCACCAGTCGCTTTTTGATAAGCTCATCGAGTGTTTGTTGGACAGTGGCCTCATCCAGCGCCAGCACCGGCTCGCGGTTGCTTTTCTGGTTACACGCATTGGTGAGAGCATTCAATGACAGTGGGTACTGATCAGGCGTGGTGATTTCCTTTTCAATCAAACAGGCAATAGCACGCGCTTCGTGAAGCGTGAGGGTCATATCCACAGCTAGCCTCCTCCTGTATTACTAAGGCGAGGCGTGCGTAAGTTAACCGACATGAGCTTTCGGGACCGTCGGCCGCATGGACGCGGCCGTCGAGCGTACAGGGATGTATTCACAGCGTGTTCCGAAAGCTTATGGCGGTTAACTTACGCACGCCTTAGTAAAACGGGGTCGGCCACCAGCCGACCCCACACTTTTATTTATCGAGCTTGGTGATTTTCGAACCCTCGATGGAGATACCGGCCATCAACCCCTTGTTGCTGAATACAAAACCCACAATCGGATCCTTGAAGTTCTGCGTATTGATATCTTCGCCGGCACCCCACTTGGCAATGGCGACCGAGCCGTCGACACCGGCTTCCCAGCCCTTGCTTTCACGGAATTTCTTCATGGCATCATCCTCCAGAAATACCATGACGATCGCATACTGCTGGGCGCCGATCTGCAAGCCGAAGGAAGCACTGGCAATATTGTAGTAATCCTCTGTTTTGCCGCCGATGCGCAGTGCGCCCTGACCGTATTCACCACCTACGATCAGGCCGGCTTTGGTGATTTTCGGAAAAACCAGGTAGCCCTTGGCTTTGTCGAGAAACTCGGGCCCACCGGTAACATCTTTTTTGAATTCCTCGATAGCGGCATCGGCCGCGATATCGATTTCCGTTGGGGAGGCTGCCGCGGCGTTTCCGGCAAAGCCAGCGGCGCCCAGGAAGGCCATGAAAACAACGGGGAAAAGCAAGCGAAATTTAATATTCAATGGGGGTCTCCTTAGTCATTGTCGGATTTGTTGGCGAAGGCATTTTATAGCCAAAGACCACTGGGCGCCACCGGTGCTACAACCAGAGCATGCGGCCGCATTCCAGAGGATGACTCAATAAGCGATGATAAGGATAGAGTCGAATCTTGAAATGCTCCAGGCCGCCCGCTGAGCACAATTCCTTCGCCTCGAACAGCTTGCAGTGATATGACGCTTTTCCATCGGTGGCGGATGCCAGCAGAACAAAGGGGATGCTCCGAGTCGCACGGAATTCACCGGACCCGGTTTCGTCCCCCAGCACACATTCGACGACTATATCATCCGACTCCAGGCCATTGAGCTCAACGTCGACATCGATCAACAGTGGTTCACCCGACTGAATCTCGGTCGCCACCGGCCTGGCCAGCTGCACCCGGACACCATACCAGTCCTGGGCAACTTTATTTTTCCAGCGTGCAAGTTCCCTGGCACCGCTACACTGGTCCTCACGCAGCTGCCGCCCCGCCCTGCCGGCCGGTGCATACAGATCCCGCAGATAATCCATCGCCATGCGTACGGTATTGAAATTGGGCAGCACCGTTTTCATCGAAGCCTTGGACCTCGCCACCCAATCCTCGGGCTCTCCATCGGCGTTGCGCGTGTAGTAAGAGGGAATCACCTGGTACTCAAGAGTATTCAGCAACTCTTCCGCTTCCTGGCGTTCCCGGGCCTCTGGCGCGAGTTCCACATAGGGGGTGAGCCCCCAGCCGTTTTCCCCGTTCCAGGCCTCTGCCCACCAGCCATCCAGGACGCTGAGATTGATCACACCATTGATCGCCGCTTTCATCCCTGACGTACCACACGCCTCCATGGGATACTCCGGATTGTTCAACCAGACATCCACACCCGGCAACAATTCGCGCGTCATGGACAGGTTGTAGTTTTCGAGCAGGATCACCTTGCCCTGGAACTCGGGGCGCAGACTGATATCGAACACCTGCTTGAGCAACTGCTGCCCGGGCTGGTCGTTGGGGTGCGCCTTGCCGGCAAACACAAACAGCAGCGGATGCTCAGGATCATTGACCAGACGCGCCAGACGTTCCAGGTCCCGGAACACCAGGGTTGCGCGCTTGTAGGTTGCAAAACGGCGCGCAAAGCCAATCACCAGCGTGTTTTTATGACGACTGCTGAGGTTGGCTGTCAGCCGATCGGCGATGGATCGGGTTGCAGGACAGCGCTCGTACTGCATCAGTGCCCGGCGTCTGACGTCCTCCAGCATTGAAGCCTTGAGCAGTTGACGTACGCTCAGAAATGCGTGATCGGGAATACAGTCGATAAACTCCTGCCAGAAGACCGGATCGGCCAGCTTGGCCCGCCAGCCACCGCCCATGTACATTTCAAACAGCGCAACCCAGGGTGCGGCCAGGTAGGTTTCGATATCCGCCCCGTTGGTGACGTATCCCATCGGGTTTTCTGCTGCCGGCACTTCGGGCCAGATGTAGGAAGACATGTCTGAGGCGACATCCCCGTGAATCCGGCTGACACCATTACGGAAACGCGAACCCCACAGGGCCAGGCTGGTCATCGAGAAGCTGTTTGGCCTATCAGGAACGGCGCCTAATTCATACAGCCGCGACGGCGGAATACCGAGTTCGGCAATCAGCCCGCCAAAGGCATTCTGAATATCATCATTCTGGAAAACATCGTGTCCCGCGGCGACCGGTGTATGGGTGGTAAACGCGGTACTCGAGGCGACCAGCTCGAGGGCGGTTTCAAAATCCATGTCCCGCTGTATCCACTCACGACAGCGCTCCAGTATGAGAAACGCCGCGTGCCCTTCGTTGATATGCCAGACCGAGGGCTTTAATCCAAGAGCACGCAACGCCCGTACACCACCGATACCCAGTACGATTTCCTGCTGCAGACGCATATGACCATCACCGCCGTAAAGTTGTGCGGTGATCAGGCGGTCCTGGGGGGTGTTCACGGGCAGATCGCTGTCGAGCAGATAAAGCTTAATCTTACCCACCTTGGCTTGCCAGACCCGCAACTCGAGCAGCCGGCCGGGCAAATCGACGTAGACGTGAATCTCGGCACCCTTGTCATCCAGTGCGGGAAGCACGGGAAGGTCACAGGGGTTGGTATTCGGGTAGACCGCGACCTGCGTGCCGTTACAGTCGATATGCTGGGTAAAGTAGCCCTGCCGGTAGAGCAGTCCCAGCCCTACAAACGGAACCCACAGATTACTCATTGCCTTGCAGTAATCCGCGGCAAGTATACCCAGGCCACCGGCATAAATCGGCATGCTTTCGTGGAATCCGAATTCCAGGGAGAAATAGGCGACCAGGCCCGTATCCCGGTCCAGGTACTTATCGATCGAGGTGGTCGGCTTCTCCTCGTGGTAGGTATCGTATGCCGCCAGCACGTGACGATATTCAGCGAGCAGAATCGGATCCCTGACGGCCTCATTCAGCTTGTGCTGACGCACCCGCCGCAGGAAAACCCTTGGATTGTGCCAACAGGCGTTCCAGCATTCTTCATCCAGATGCCGGAACAAGCCCCGTACGCCCCGGTTCCAGCTGTAATACAGGTCGTTGGCAAGTTCTTCCAGGCGTTTGAAACGCTCCGGAAGAACAGGCTGTATCTCGACGCTGAACCGGGAACCGGGAGCGCCGGCGTTTACGGGTTCTTTTGTCACCGCGCCGTACCCTCCTGGTGGTCCAGCAAAATGGCTTTATTCCGGCAGGCCCCGCCCGCAGGGATCATGTCAGTGACATGTACAACCAGACCAGGCCGAAAGTCAATCCGATACCGATTAGACCCAGCAATACGGTACTGCCCTCGTTACGCCGCCAACCACGATATATCCAGTAACTCTGCAAGCCGGCGAAGCCCGCTGCAGCACCGGTGACTAAAATAGCGGTTTTATTGGGTATATCCATCGGCAACAGGAAGATGAAGAAGAAAACGAACGCAACACCGAGCGGAGTCAGCGAAAAAATCCACCGTTCGACTTCCTTCTCGTGCCGGTTGGTCTTGATCAGTTGACTGAGTTTACTGGTAATTGCCATGAATATATCTCCTTGTCGCAGAAAAAATAATACTCTCGCCATGCTGGCGCTAATCGAATAACAAGCCTAACCGCTCCAGCCGGTAAATATACTGACATGAGTCAATCACGGCAAACATCATCCTGGGATCACGCTTGTTAGTCTTGTGAATTTGTCATCACGGCGTCTCGGTGCTGTGCTATAAAGTTCAGAGCGTCCCCACGAGGTCAATGCACCAACAGCAGGCGCTTTAGGCGAAGCGCGATGCGCAGGGAATAGCGCACCTTTTCCAAGGATAGGAACGCAGCAATGGCCTCGCAGGGAATGACCGCTTCCTGGCTCGATGAAGGGGTTACTGGCACAATAGCCACCCGGTGCGGGATTTTTTCCATGCAGTTATACAGGCGGTAATTCGGTGGCATCATTCACCAGCATTGCAATTGCGGTCGCTTTCATGGCCCTGCTCGGGCTGCTTCTTGCCGCAATTCTGGCGGTCGCCAACAAACAACTGTTCGTCTACGAGGATCCGCGCATCGACGAGGTCGAGGACATGCTCCCGCATGCCAACTGTGGCGCCTGCGGGACGGCCGGTTGCCGGGCGTTTGCAGAGAAGCTGGTGCAAGGTGAGCTGCAACCCGGCAAATGTACCGTCAACTCCCCGGATATGAATGCTACGATCGCCGGTTTTCTGGGCGTGGAACTCGGCGCAGAGGAAAAACGTGTGGCGCGGCTTGCCTGTGCCGGCGGCAGTCACGTCGCCCATGTGCACGCCAGTTACAGCGGCCTCGACACCTGCCGGGCTGCTGCACTGATCTCGGGTGGCGGAAAAGGCTGCGCCTGGGGCTGCCTGGGATTTGGTGATTGTGAGCAGGTTTGTGACTTTAGTGCTATTGTCATGGACAAGCACGGGCTGCCGGCGGTCGACGCCGAGAAATGCACAGCCTGTGGGGATTGCGTGGAGATCTGCCCGCGTGATCTGTTTTCCCTGCACCCTGTCAGCCACCGACTCTGGGTCGCCTGCAAGAATCTGGAGAAGGGGGGGGAAGCGGAGGCCGAATGCGCCGTACTGTGCACCGGCTGCGGCCGCTGTGCGGCGGATGCACCCGAAGGCCTCATTACTATTGAAAACAACCTGGCGGTGATCGATTATTCCCGAAACAGCCTTGCCTCGCGGCTGGCCATCGAGCGTTGCCCGACCGGCGCCATTGTCTGGCTGGATGACCAGGCAGGCATTCACAAGGGCAAAGAGGCGATAAAGATAGTTCGCAAGGAAGCTCTACCCGTCGGCTGAGCACCGGTTCGCCCTAACCATCATGATTGACAGAATGAGACACAGTGGCAATGTTCAAGAAAACTGAACCGCAGCAATTCAAATATCCCGGCAAGCGGATGGCGATGGACGGCAACACCGCCGTCATCATGTGCGAGCGGGAATCTTCCGACGCAGCGGGTGCCTATCCGATAACACCCTCGACGCAAATGGGCGAGTACTGGGCGGAGGAAACCGCCAAGGGTCATATCAACGTGTCGGGGCGCCCGCTGATCTTTGTCGAACCCGAAGGCGAACACGCCGCGGCCGCCGTCACCGCCGGCATGTCCATGTCCGGCTTGCGCGCCAGCAATTTCTCGTCAGCGCAGGGCATCGCCTACATGCACGAATCACTCTACGCCGCAGTTGGCAAGCGCCTGCCCTATGTATTGAACATGGGCTGCCGTGCGATGACCAAATCCAGTCTCAACGTCCATTGCGGCCACGATGACTACCATTGCATCGACGATACCGGCTTTACCCAGGTCATGGGCAAGAATGCCCAGGAGGCGGCTGACCTGAACCTGATCGGCCGCAAAATCGCCGAACTGTCTCTGACGCCGGCGGTGGTCGCCCAGGACGGCTTTCTGACCACCCACCTGATCGAACCGCTGCAGGTTCCCGAGCGGGAACTGATCGCCGAGTTCCTGGGTCGACCGGAGGACATTATCGACTGCCCTACGCCGGCCCAGCGCCTGCTGTACGGCGAGACGCGCCGACGCGTGCCGGAACTGTGGACGGTGGACAACCCGATGCTGGCCGGACCGGTAGAGAACCAGGACTCCTATATGCAGTCTGTGGTCGCCCAGCGCCCGTATTTCTTTGACCATGTCGCCGCCATCGCCGAACAGGTCATGGATGAGTACTACCAGCTCACCGGCCGGCGTTACCGGCGGCTCAGCGGCTACCGCCTGGAAGACGCCGAGTACCTGATCCTCGGCCAGGGCAGTATGATCGTGCAGGCGGAGGCGGTGGCCGATTACCTGCGCCAGTCGCGCGGCATCAAAGTGGGGG
>JAUXDG010000113.1 GCA_030618475.1 Gammaproteobacteria bacterium
TTCACAAGGTGAATCGCCGTAGGCGAGAGAGGGTGCCCTGGGGTACAGCGTGTCCAGAAAGCTTATGTCGACCAACCTCTGTACTCCTTAGTAATTGGCGATATCACGGCATTCAGGTATGCCAATGTCTAATTTTGTATCGTCTGCGCTATCAATGACTTGAATACGCGCTCGCGTAATGGTCTGCGGCCGGCGTCCGGGTGGCGCTGATCCATTGGCGGGCCTGCTCTCCACTGTCGGCAAACTCCCGGGCACGTTCGAATGATGACTGCGCCCTGGCGGACTGCCCCAACTGGTAGTGGGCAATACCCTGCAGGAGATGCGCTTTACCCGGCGAGGCAAGCCCTGCACCGGCAAACGCCAGCTCGACCGCGGCTATAACATCAGACCATCGTTCCTTATCGGCCAGCAGCCGGGCACGCTTGAGGTACAGGTCTGCGTGCTGTATTGATTGAAGCGCGCGTTCACTGGCCGCCAGCGCCCGATCGCTTTCCCTGGCCTGTAGCCAGGCATCGATAAGCAGCTGCCAGTTATCTATGTCTGGCGTCACGCCGCCTTCCTCGAACGCTTTGTCCAGCAGCTGCCCGGCTTTATGAGGCAGCCCCATATACAGGTAGTAGCTGGCCAGATTGACCAGCTCAGACTCCTCGGTCAGCAGCCCCTGAACATAGGCGAGTTCCATAACCGCCATGGCCTGTGCGTCATCGTCGAGTTCACGATGCACACTGGACAGTTGCAGCCAGTAATCCTTGTGTTGCGGAAAACGGCGGATCATCTGTTCCAGCAGTGTCGCCGCCGCCCGGTACTGTTCGGACTGGTAATAAACGGCGAGCAGCTGTCGGTACCAGTTCTCCTGCGGCTTGCCGGCCAGACCAATGGCCTTCCTCAGGTATTTCACCGCCTCGGGGTAACGCCGGGCCTGTGCGTAGGCGGCGCCGGCCAGCGCGTAGGCGCCCGCTGCCGGATCCTCGGCGAGCTGAAACCACTGTTCCAGACTGACCAGCGCAGCCGCATAGTCGTCGACCGCCATCTGCAGTTGGGCCAGCGTATAAAGGGTGCGTTCGGTCGCCGGCGGCGGCAGCGCGTTCAGCGCCAGGCTGCCGGCCAGTGCATCGACCGCCCGCTGATATTGTTCCGTGTTGGCGAACAGATGGCCGTAGGTCTGAAGCAGCAGCGCGTGCTCATGTGCTTTGCGTTCCACGCGCGGGCGCATTCTGTCCAGACCGGCAAGCGCCTCGTCATAGCGCTGCTGTTGCATGAGCTCGTGCACACTGGACAGTTGCCGGTAAGTGCGTTCGCTGAGGCGATAAGCCGCCTCCCCCGCTGCCCGCGCTTCGACCAGCAGTAAGCCGGACAACAACAATACCAGCAACGGCGCCAGTGCCTTTCTCATCGCGGTTCACCTGCCGGCAAGATTGAACTCGATGACCTGGGTGGCCCGCGTTGGAACAGGTGTTCCATCGATGACCCTCGGTCTGAATTTCCACTTGCGGATTGCCGCCATTGCAGAGCGGTTGAACAGCCGGCGCGGACGCGACTCCAGCACCTCCGGATCGATGACCGTACCCCGTTCCGTGATGGTGAACGCCAGCTTCACCCAGCCTTCTTTGCGGTTTCTGGCCGCCTTGCGCGGGTAAGCGGGTTCAATTCTGAGCAGCGGAATGGGGTTACCGTCACCATTGCCGATACCGTCCAGACCGTTTGCCAGGTCGACTGTGCCGGCAGCTGCGAGATTGTCACCAGCCGCGGCATGTGGCGGTGACGGCGAAGCATCCTGCCCGGTCTCCGCTGCTTGTTGTGTCGGCAGAGCCACCCTGTTATCAGCCAGTGGTGGCGGCTTGAAGACACCAAGATAGGGACCGCTGGCCAGCTCTGGTGGCGGCGGTTCCGGCACGGCGATGGCCAGGCGGGATAATGGCGGAGGCTCGAGCTCGGTGGTCGGCGTCTGGGGCAGCGGCGGTGTGTCTTCAGACAGTTGCCGGCGTCCGGGAGCGGTGCGTGCGGTTGGGGTATCCGCTTCGAACCACTCAGCTTGCAGTCGGACCAGATCCACAAACCCGCTGTGAGCCGGGGGCGCCAGCGGGGGACGACCGCTTGTTATCAGGTACTGCATCAGGGCGAACAGAACCAGGGTAATCAGTCCTGACGGGATGAATGCCGCAAGCAGGCGCATGACAGGCCCTAGTTCGCAACCGCAGCGATCGATACATCCTTTACCCCGGCCAGCCTCGACTGGTCGATCACTTGCACCAGCAAACCGGTTTTCGAGTCCTTGTCTGCCTGGACGACCACCGCACCTTCCGGATTTTCCGCGTGCAGGCGTTCAATGTTTGCGCGCACCGCACGGATGTCGATCTGACGTCTGTCAATCCATACCTGGTTGTCAGCCGTGATGCCGATCATGATGTTGCCACGCTCCTTGCGTTCCGCGCTGCTGGCGCCCGGGCGGCTGACATCGACGCCTGACTCCTTGACAAAAGACGTCGAGACAACGAAGAAAATCAGAATAATGAAAACGACATCCAGCATGGGCGTGATATCGAGATCAATCTCATCATCCGCTTCCAGGATCTTCTTTTTCCTCATGGCGATTCGCCATCGTATTCACGCAGCAGGTCCGCCACCCTCTGGTGTTCCAGCGCAGCCTGCTGACGCAGCCGTGCACTGAAAAACAGTCCGGATAAGGCGACTACCAGGCCGGCCATGGTGGGTATGGTTGCCATCGAAATGCCGCTGCTCATGGCGCGGGCGTTGCCGGTGCCGAGAACGGCCATGACGTCGAACACATTGATCATGCCGGTGACCGTGCCAAGCAGGCCGAGCAAAGGGCAAATCGCGATCAGGCTCTTGATCAGCGCCTGCGAGCGGGTCAGGCGTGTCGCCATATCGTATATCAGGGCAAGACGGATTTTGTGTGCAAACCATGAGCTCTGGTCGCTGCGCAGGCGCCAGGCATCCACCAGTTGTCGCAGGTCTTTCGGATAGACCAGCCGCAGATAGATGTAGCGTTCGACGATCAGCGCCCACAGCAACAGCGAAACGACGAAGATCACCCCCAGCACGTAGCCACCGGACTCGAAAAAGTCGCGCATCAGTTCCAGGTATTCACGCACAGGCAGCATGATGTCCGTCCCGCTCGGCGTGTGCAGCGATAATCCCCGCACTCTGTTCTTCCAGAATGCCGACCAGCCGTCTGCTCTTGCTGTTCAGGGCCGTGTGCAGCAGTATCAGGGGGATTGCCGCACTGAGGCCGAGCACCGTGGTGATGAGCGCCTGGGAGATACCCCCGGCCATCAGTCGCGCATCGCCCGTTCCGAACTGCGTGATGGACTGGAAGGTCTCGATCAACCCGGTAACGGTACCGAGGAGTCCGAGCATCGGCGCAATAACGGCGAGGATGCGGATGGTGGCCAGCCCGCGCTGCAGCCCCGGGGTGTTCTTGAGGATCACCTCGTCCAGCTTAAGCTCCAGGGTCTCCGTGTCGATCCCCCTGTTTTCATGGTAAACCGCGATGACCCGTCCCAGCGGGTTACCTGGATCCGGATGCTCGCTGGCGAGTTGCTTGTTGATACGCCGACCGATGGTCGTCAGCTGCCAGGCGCGTTGCAGCACTACCAGGATGCCGATAATGGTGATAGCGATAATAATGTAGCCAACCAGCCGGCCCTGCATGACCCGTTCGCCCAGCGACGGCAGCTGTCCCAGCAGGTCGAGGACTGCGCCGCGGGCGGGATCAATCGCCATTGGCACCATCCCCGGGCTGGCCGTTTCCAGTTTCCCGGCGATGCTGCGGTAACGCGCCGCGGGCTGCCTTGGCAGTTCCTGAAGAGTGCCGCTGGCCGGGAGGTAACGCAGGAAGTTGCCACCGGCTACTGCGTTGAATGGCCCGACCCGGGTCACCCGCTGTGCCTGTGCGGAGCCCCCGGCGCTGACAACTTTCGCCGGGTAACTGATTACCTTGCCGGATTCGGTCATTTCCTGCTGCAGCGCAAACCACAGCCCCTCCATTTGTGCAATCGACGGCAGTTCCTGCTGCAGTGCCAGCTCATCCATCGCCGCCATGCGCCCGGGTAACTGGGTTGAGATCAGGGAGTTTTCCAGGATCGCCCTGGCATCGCCCCACACCTGGCGGTAAATGCCCGACAACTCGGCGAGCGAACCCGCCCGTTCGCGCAGGCGTTGTTCCAGTTCGACAAGTTTTTTCTCGTTGCTGTCAAAAGCCTGCTGGAATTCATCACTGCGACGCTGTTCGGCGGCCAACGAGGCTTCGGTTTCCTCGAGGCGTTGTTTCTGACTCTGTTTTTCAGCCACAAACCGCTGTTCCCGTTTGCGGTTGAGGGTCGACTCGGCATTGTGGATCTCGCGCACCCGCTCGAGCAGTTCATCCAGACTGCCGACAGCGCTGTCCTGTGCACTGAGCGGCGCGCAACAGCATACCGCCAGCAGCAGGAAGAGCGTTCTTACTAACCCGGCCATATTCAGCCCTGGGTTTTCCGCGGCCGGTGCTGTGCCTGCCCACACAGAGATATTTGAGGGTCTCGTTAATAGCACTTTCACGGCGACACCCCGGGCGCCTGCACCGGAAGCACCAGCAGCTCAGGTGTGGTCTGCTTTCTGGCAACCCGAAAGCCCTGCTTGAGTGCCGACTGGTACTGCTTGGGAAGGACTTGCCACGCTTGTCTGTGCTGATCCCAGACGCCCGCATCCGCACCGTCTGGCGAGCGGTACAGCAACGCCACACGGCCAACGCGAAGAAAGTCCACGCTGCGATCACCGCTCGCCGTTTGCAGTGTTGCGCGGTAGGCTTCGAGGCTGCGACCGTAATCGGTTTCGATCTGATAGGCTTCCATGACCCGCCGGTACTTGTCAGCCAGGCTGGCGTCGGGCTGGTGGAGCAGGTCTCGCAGCTGGGCGATACGCTGACGGCGTTCGTCCAGCAGGAAAGGGGTATCGAGCTCGACAAACCGGGCCAGCGAATCGACCATGCGTGCCAGTAAGGGAATGACGCCGCGTTGCGTGAGCTGAACGCCGTCCAGCTGTGCTTCCAGCGAAGCAATGGCCCCCTGCTGGCCTTCGACCATGCGCTCCATGTGCTGGTCGTAACTGCGCAGGCTGTCGAGTTCGCGTGTCGCGCGGCGGTACTCCTCGATCAGTTCCCGGGTTTCATCCGACACCTGATCGATGCGTTTCTGCGAGCGTAACGCTGCATCGTCTGTTTTGGCTTGCAGCTGAATACCGGACTTGACCGGATTCACAGCATAGGCGGGACCCACCTGTCCAGCACAGGTCACCAGAAACAGAACGGTGAGCGGGCTGGGCAGGCGAACCTTCATAGCAGCGAAACTGTCTCGCCGTCCGGCTGCTGTTCAGCTGAGCTGTGACACAATTCAGCCCCCGTACACATACTGGTAACGCAGATACAGGAAGCGGCCACGCGGGTTATGCAGCGCCCGGTTGAAAAAAGGCCAGCCCTCCAGGAACGGATCCTTGGGAGGTTGATTGTTGAAAAGGTTTTCGGCGCCCAGGCTGAACGTTCCGCCAGACAGGGCCCGGGGCGACCAGTTGAACTGAGTATCGACCGTCGTCCAGTCACCGATCGAGTCGTCGGCATCCGGCCGGTCGTAACCGCTGACGTAGTTGACCGTGAGGCTTGCCTCGTAGGCAGCCCTGTTCCAGTCGATAATGCCCTGGCCACGCACCCGTGGACGTCCGTCCTCACCGGCAATGTCGTCGAAACCCTCGCCCTCCACCGCTTCCACGTCAAAGGCACCCAGGTAGCTGCCGGTCACGCTGAAGCCGAAATCACCGGCACGCCCCGTAGCCCAGTCGACACTGGTATCGAAGTCGATACCCCATATCTTCTGCTCCGCGACGTTCTGGAACGGGCTGAACACCACGACGATGTTACCGTCGGGATCACGGATGACGTTTTCGGGAAACAGGTTGCTGTTATTGACATAGAACTGCGGGTCGTTGGTGACCGCGTCTTTGTTTTTGATCCTCCACACGTCGATACCGATATCCCACGCGTGGGTGACGTCCCACACCAGGCCGAGGCTGTAGTTATCCGACTGCTCGGCATCAAGATCATCATTTCCGCTGGCCAGCGTCGGCACTTCAACCACTTCGCCGGTGACCGGATCGAACACGCTCTCGAAAGAGAAGATCTCTTCGCTGTACAACTCCTGCAGGGTGGGTGCCTTAAAACCGGTACCGGCGCTGGCGCGCACCATCAGACTGTCCAGCGGCCGCCAGTTTGCGCCCAGTTTCGGATTGAAGTCGCTACCGAAATCATTGTAGTGGTCATAGCGCCCCGCCAACTGCAGTTCCACGTCGCTGAGTGCCGGAACCGAAAGCTCCACGAAGGCGGATTTCGAATTGCGGTCGCCGTCGGATGAGATACCACCGATACCGAGCACGTCGCCACTCTCGGTGACCGGATCGAATTCGTCGGAGAATTCCTCGTTCCTGTACTCGGCACCCAGTGCCGCGGACAGCGCACCGTGTTGCATCTGCAGGATGTCGGCACCGGCCTTGAAATCGAAGAAGTAAAGCCTGGACTCCCCATCGCGCCGGGTCCGGTAGCTCACAGCATCGGCATCCAGATTCGGACTGGGGCCGTACAGATTGAGTGTGCCGTCATCCACGGCGTCCTGTACGCTGTCCTGCGTCGCGTACCCGGAAGTGCCTTTACTATTGGTGTCGATCTTTCCCCAGCCCGCACCGAGCTCCCAGTCCCAGTCACGCACAAGGCCGCGCACCCCGGCGAGCAGGTTGTAGGCGTCGGTCTCGAATCTATCGGTACGTGGGCCGAGTTCCTTCAGCCGGTAAATGACATCGACGTCTTCGCCCGGGAAGATAGTGTTGGGGTTGGTGCCGCTGACGGCGAACATCCCGGTCGTTGCTGCCAGATTGCGCTCCGTCTTGGAGTAGGTGTGGTTGGCGCGGGCAAACAGGTTGAGGTTATCGGTGATGTCATAGTTACCGGACCCTGTCAGGCCCACTCGCTGGGTCTCGGGAATAAGGGTGGTATCGGGTCCGAAATCGTATAGACAGAAGGGACCTTTCGCGGCACTGATGCGGTCCGATGGACAACGCGGATCCGGATCCGGAAAACCGGCGGCACGAATGGTGGTGCCCGGGTTTCCCGCTCGGCTGCGGTCATCGATCGGCCCAAGCGAGGATTCGCTGACATCCCGGTTCTTCGACCACACCGGGTTGCGATCGATGACGTCAAAGCCGAGGGTGATATTACCTCTGTCACTGCTGAAACCCGTCGTGAAGCCGGCGTGGCCTTCATCGGCATCGCCCTCACTGGTTTGGCCATAGAGGCCGGACATGTCGACGCCATCGAAATCCTTGCGCAATATGATATTGACCACCCCTGCAATGGCATCGGAACCATAGATGGCCGAAGCCCCGTCCTTGAGAATCTCTACACGCTCGATGGAGCTGAGCGGAATCAGGTTGATGTCGACGAAACTCGAACTGCCATCCTGGCCGAACGGGAAGACAGGCATGCGACGACCGTCGATCAGCGTCAGAGTACGTGACACACCAAGCCCGCGAAGGTCGATGCCTGCCGAGGCCGGCGCAAACCCTTGGGTGAATTTTTCATCGACGATACCCGCCGCGTTGTATACCACCTTGCTGAACAGTTCATTGACGCTGGTGGCACCCGATTGCTCGATGGCCTCCCGGTCCAGGACAACCACGGGTAACACGCCCTCGATATCGGTACGCTGAATGTGCGAGCCGGTGACCGCGAACTTTTCAAACTCCATGAGTTGTTCCGAGTCCGCCCAGGCTGGCGGCCCGGACAAACAACACATCATAGCCGCGCATAGTGCCAATGCCCGCACGGGTGTTAGAGCCTTAATGCAGCCGATTTCCCTGGTCATTATTTCCACGCTCACTTGCTTTCCTTTTAACTACTTGCTAGCCCGAATTTCTCACCACATGCCCCACGGCAGAAGGTGAGGAATGGGACATTCCGAGAGGCTCCTCTGGAGGACCGTCTCTTGCTACGCAATTCACCTTGAAGGGCACAAAGGTCACGAAGGATTTCAGGGATAAAGGATTCCCCTGTTTATCCGTCG
>JAUXDG010000040.1 GCA_030618475.1 Gammaproteobacteria bacterium
GCTGTTCCTCGGACTCCTGCTGTTCCTCGGACTCCTGCTGTTCCTCGGACTCCTGCTGTTCCTCGGACTCCTGCTGCTCTTCCTGTTGCTCTTCCTGTTGCTCTTTTTCTTCCTTCTTCTCCTTCTTGTCGGCTTTTTGCTCCTGTTTTTTCTTTTCAGCCGCTTCGGTTTTGGCTTCGGCGAGCATGGCGCTGGTAAGCCCCAGGTTATGGCGTGCATCCTCATGCGTGGAATCACGCAGCAAGACTTTTCGATAAGCCTCGGCAGCCGCTTCCAGCTTACCCTCCTGGAAGCGGCTATTGCCCAGGTTGTAGAACGCCTGCGTTTTTACGCTTTCACGATCTACCTGTACAAAGGATTCGGCCGCCTGCGCGTATTGACCGGCCCGGTATTCTGCAACACCGCGTCGGTAGTCATCTGTAAACTCTCCGGCAGCTTTCTCGTACTTGCCTTTTTCGAACAACTTGGCTGCCTGCTGCTCGCGGTTATCAAACAGGCCCGCCTGACCTGCCTGGGCAATGAACAGCGTGCCAAGAAATACCAATAACCGCCCCCCTTGCATCATCATGCCCGTTCGCTCTGACCGAAACGAGAAGTGCCTGCTCCGGGACGGAACAGAAACAGCAACATCAGCATCGCGGGAACCAGCAGCCAGTAGAAATACTCGTTCCAGACCAGGGTTTGGATTTTTTCGTTCTGTTTGGTTTTGGCGTGCGACATAATGGCATCGAGAATTGCATCGATGTCATCGGCCTGGTAGCCGGCAAGCCTGAAGGCACCCCCCCCAGCCTCCGCCAGTTGTCGAAGCTTGTCCTCATCCACCCAGGATATAACGGGCTCGCGGTTGGCCGCCATCACGCCAGGCACAGGGCCACCACTGCCGGTGCCGACAGCAAGAATGTGGAAGCGTGTGCCACCCTCGTAGAGTTCCTTGACCTGCTGTTCAATACCTGTTTCGGCGAAGTCACCATCGCTGATCAGCAGAATATTGTGCGCGACATCCTCTCCCTGCCCGGCAAGCAACTGGTTCGCCCGAATAATGGCGTTGGACAGTCGGCTGCCTTGCAGTCGAACCAGATCGGTTGAGATGGCGGGCAGTTGCCGCAACAGGCTTTCGCCATCTTCGGTGACAGGGGTCACAACGTGGGCAATTGTCGCAAAGGCAATCAGGCCGACACTCATGCCGGGATTTGAACGGATCAGGTCCTGGATTTCCTGACGGGCCCGGTCGAGACGTGAAGGGTTGACATCCGCAACATCCATGGAACGTGATATATCGAGCAGGATAACCAGATCTGCCCCCGGATCAAACGGATTCATCTGACGGAAATCCCAGCGCGGTCCGGCCATTGCCAGTGACAGCAGGCTCCACGCAACTGCCCAGGCGAGCAACGGTCGTCTGCTACTGACAGCCCGGGTGGTGGCCATACCGCTCAGGTAAGGCAGCAGGTCGGGGTCAGCATATTTCGCTTCCTGCCCGTGTTGCCGGAAAGGAGCAGAATACAGCAGCCAGGCCAGTACCAGTGGGACCACCAACAGACCCCATAACCAGATCGGTTGCGCGAAATGGAAGCCGGTTTCAACCATGGCGGCTCCGATTTAAACGGCGCAGACGGGCGCCCGGGAAAAGCCCCAAAGCCAGCAGTGCCAGCAGTGCCAGGCCGAGGGGCCAGCGGAACAGGGGATGGGGAATCATGACCGTTCTCGATTCCGCCTTGCTTTTTTCCAGTTCATCAATACGCTGATAAATGGTTTCCAGGGCACTGGTGTCGGTGCCACGAAAATACGCGCCGCCGGTAGCACTCGCGATGCGGCGCATCACCTCTTCATCGAAACCCAGATCGTCGCGGGTAACCAGGCGCCCGCCCTCCATGATGGGGACCTCTTTCTGATCACTGCCAACACCAATGGCATAAATACGAATGCCCTCCCTTGCGGCCAGCCGTGCAGCCTCCAGCGGTGGAATGGTACCGGCGGTATTTTCGCCGTCGGCAATCAGCACCAGCACCCGCGAACCCTCCGGGCGCTCACGTAATTTCTTGACCCCAAGTCCCAGGGCATCCCCCATGGCGGTGCCGTCACCCGCGATACGCGGTACCAGATCACTCAGCAGATGGCGGACTGCCTGACGGTCCACGGTCAAGGGAGAGAGCACAAAGGCCTGGCTGCCAAAAATAACCAGGCCGACGCGGTCATCCAGTCGACCCTCGATAAAGCGCCCCATGACGCCTTTGACTACCTGCATGCGGCTGACCTGCCGACCTTCCACCGTGAAATCCAGAGCTTCCATGGAATGAGAAGCATCGACTGCCAGCATCAGATCGTAACCTTCGGAGCGTTCTTCGGTGTGGGGTTCCAGCCACTGTGGCCGCATGATGGCAAGTATGAGGCCGATCCAGAGCAGGGCCAGCCACAGGTAATAGACCTGCGAGCCAAGGGTTATGGCGGGTCGCTCGCCATGGAAGGCGGCCTGCAGGTTGTGCAGGTCGGGGTGCAGCAACGTCACCTTGCGTTCCTGCGTATCGGTTGAGGCATAGGAGCGATCGCGACTCTTCAGCCACATCAGGGTCGGCAATATCAGCAGCAAGACCATCCACGGCCACTGAAAATTAAACATGCCGGGGCTTCCCGCGTTTATCCGTCCAGACCAGCGCCGCATCAATAAGAGGCAACAGTTGTTCCCGGTATTCCTGGCGTGTCCCGGACGGTGCATAGGGCAATGCCAACAAGGGTTTGCCCCATCTTGTCCAGGCAAATCCTGCCGGGTCGTGTTTTTGCAAACAATCAAGCCAGCGCTTTCCTGTCAGCCCGGCGGCCTGGTCCCGGCCAAGACGGGCGACGGCGATACGGCGTAACAGTTCCGACAGATCACTGGCAAGCTGGTCCACAGGCATGCTGGAAGCCCGCTGCCGGAGGCCACGCAGCTGTTTCCAGGCATCGCGGTGCCAGGAACCGGCGGGATAGTGATGCAGATTCCGCAGCAGGGAAATCAGCGCAAACACCAAGGCGATAAACAGCGCGGCAAGCAGCCACCAGCCGGTGGCGAGCGGCCACCATGGAATAACGTCCAGACCGTTTATATCCCTGAGTTGCGTGGCCAGTTCAGGGTTCACAGAAACGCCCTCATGCGCATGCGGCGTTGCAGTCCCTTCACCAGTGAGGTATGGACGTCCTGATTGGTGAGCAGGGGAATCATGGCGCATCCCAAGCCGTTGGCCAGCTGGATCAGCTGCTCACGCCGTTGCTGCCAGGCGCGCCGGTAAGCCTCTCTGCCCGCCTTATCAGCAGTATCGACAGACAGCAGTTCACCGTCGGCAGAGCGGAACAGGGTATCCCCCATGTCCGGCAATTCACGGTCGGCCGGATCATCGACCGGTACCAGCACCACAGAATGGTGCTGACGCAGCTGCCCCAGTCCTTTACCCAGGCCTTTCAGGTCCCGGTTGAAATCGGCAATGACAAACACCAGTCCACCTGTACCAAGGCCTTTGGCAGACTGCTGCAATACCTCCGAGAGCAGTTCAGGCGGAGATTCATTGGCGTTGCTGCCTGGTGTGGCGAGGATTTTAAGCAGCTGCCATAAGGCACGTCGGTCCTTGGTGGGGCGGAAGTAACTGCTTTGCCAATCGCCGCCACCGAACAGCACACCACCGACGCGATCGTGCAGGCCATTGGCGGCCCAGCCTAACAGTGCTGCTGCACGGGCTGCCTGAACTGATTTAAAGGTACTACGGGTACCGAACTCCATGTGTGGTCCCGTGTCCACACACAGCATGACACTGCGTTCTCTTTCTTCACGGAAGACCTTGAGATGCGGGTCGCCGGTGCGCGCCGTAACCTTCCAGTCCATGTTGCGAATATCATCGCCCTCCCGGTATTCCCTCACTTCCTCAAAATTCAGCCCCTGACCTCGGAACACCGAGGCGTAGAGGCCGCTGAAGGAGGAATTGACCAGGTGGTGCGAAGCCAGACCAAGCGTGTGTGCCTGGTGACGCAGTTCCAACAGGTTGTCGAGGCGGGGCTGCAGACTCATAAACGTTCAGGGAATCCAATTATCAGGGGATCGCCACCAGTGAGATCAGTCGCTTGATCAAATCATCAGTGGTGATGCCTTCGGCTTCCGCTTCAAAGGTCAACAACAGGCGGTGACGCAGTATGTCTGCTGCGATTTCCTGGATATGTTCGGGGGAAACGAAATTTTCGCCGTGTAACCAGGCACGCGCCCGGGAGCATCGTGCCAGTGCCAGACTGGCGCGCGGTGAAGCACCAAAACGGCACCAGCGGGCCATTTCCTTGTCGTAGGCTGCTGGATTCCGGGTCGCCTGGACCAGGTCGACAATATAGCGATTCAGTTTCGGGTCCATGAAAAGATTAGCGACATGCGTTCGCATGGCAAACAGCTCTTCCTGGGGCAGCGGCTTGGCCGGTGGTTTGGGTACTTCCCGCTGGCGATCGTTATCCAGGGCAAGGATTTTCAATTCCTCTTCGTGGTTCGGATAATCCACCACCACCTGCATCAGGAAACGGTCCAGCTGCGCCTCGGGCAAATGGTAAGTTCCCTCCTGCTCTACCGGATTCTGGGTCGCCAGGACCATGAAAAGTTGGGGTAGTAGATAGGTTTTCTGTCCGACCGTGATCTGGCGTTCCCCCATGGCTTCCAGCAACGCAGCCTGGACTTTGGCAGGCGCACGGTTAACCTCATCGGCCAGCAGAATATTGTGGAACAGGGGCCCAGGACGGAACTCGAATTCAGCTTTTTCATGCCGGTAGATATCGGTACCCACCAGATCGGATGGCAGCAGGTCGGGGGTAAACTGGATTCGGTGGAAGTCACCCTCGATGGCTTCCGACAGGGCATTGACAGCCGTGGTCTTGGCCAGACCTGGCATACCCTCTACCAGCAGGTGACCGTCGCTTAACAAACAGATAAGCATACCATCGACCAGGTCGTGCTGGCCGATAACCTGGAACGCTATGTGCTCGCGTACCGGATCAAGGCTTTCAGGCGTCATTGTGTCACCTGGTCCATATTTGCGTGCCGGTTCAATATTTTTGGGCGTCATAGTGCTACCTGCTGTTCGTGAAAAAGGATACCACACCACACATACTTCGATGTTTACACCTTATTAAACAGCAACATAAGGCATGTAGCATGGGTTGTTCCTGATATCGGCGCTGCCAAATTGCTTCTGCAATCTTATCACGCTTTCACAATAACCAAATGATATATGTCAATAAACGATTATATTCGGTGAGAACGTGATTACCATGTTCGTATTTCTACCACAAAAATACGAATTCAGATATCCCCATAACGTTTTTTCCGGCCCGAAGAGTAAGCATTTACTAATACCTTTGCAGATGTATAATGATAACCATTCTCGTTTATCGGACCTATAGCGAACATGTCCAGCCAACCGCTCAGCGAGACCCCGGTGGGTCTAAAGGTGCGCCTGGTCGCCATCGATGGCGGTCGGCAACTGACGCGCCGTCTGCTCGCGTTGGGGCTGACTCTAGGTTCAGAAGTCGAAGTCCTGCATCACCGTGGCCGCGGTGTCGTAGTTGCCAAACAGGGCAACCGCGTTGCACTGGGTAAAGGTATCGCCGAAAAACTGCAGGCCGAGATACTTGAATGATGGGCAGCTGTCATGACACTCGCAGGCCGGTATCGAGAAACAGGGCGGCTCTGACCATCGCCCTGGCGGGTAACCCCAACTGCGGCAAGTCCGCCCTGTTCAACGCCTTCACCGGCATTCGCCAGAAGACCGGTAACTGGCCGGGGGTCACCGTCGACCGTAAGGAAGGCCGCTTTGAACTGGACGGCCGCGAAGTGGCGGCTATCGACCTTCCCGGTATCTACTCACTTGACGCCAGCTCCCTTGATGAAGAGATCACGCGTGATTACCTGTTATCACGTGATGCAGATCTGATTATCAACGTCGTGGACGCGGCCAACCTGGAACGCAATCTTTATCTCACCGTGCAATTGCTGGAGATGGGCGTGCCGGTGGTTCTGGCTCTGAATATGATGGACGTGGCACGCAAGCGTGGCATCCAGATCGACACTGAATTACTGTCACAGCGACTGGGCTGTCCAGTTATACCGGTGGTCGCCATCAGCGGTGAAGGGACGACGGAACTGAAGGCCCGCATGCTGGCCGTTGCCGACGGACTGGAACAGGGTGGCTTTGCGCTGGCTTTGGACGAAGTGGTGGAACAGGCGATTACGGATCTGGAACCCACGCTCGCTGAACTCCCTGCCGCAAACCGGCGCTGGCTCAGCATCAAGCTGATTGAAAATATAGACAATGATAAGGAACTGGAAACGCCAGTTCAGAACAAACTCTCCTACTGGCGTCGTCAGATCGCCGACCGCGCAGGCGAGGAGACCGACATCCTGATCGCCGACACTCGCTATGGCCACGCCCACGCGCTGGCACAGACTGTGTCACACAGTAAAGGCAACGTGACTCGCACGCTGAGCGACCGTATCGACCGCATGGTGCTGGGAAAATGGACCGGTATCCCGCTGTTCCTGGTCATCATGTACCTGATGTTCCTGTTCACCATGAATATCGGTGGCGCCTTTATCGATTTTTTCGACGGGGCCTCCAATGCCCTGTTTGTCGCCGGCCTGGGTGAACTGCTCAGCGGCCTGGGCGCACCGGACTGGTTACGGGTGTTTCTCGCCGACGGCGTGGGCGGTGGCGTACAGATCGTCGCGACCTTTATTCCCATCATTGCGGCTCTTTACCTGTTTCTCTCCGTGCTGGAAGACTCGGGTTATATGGCACGCGCAGCCTTTGTCATGGACCATTTCATGCGTACTATCGGCCTGCCAGGCAAGGCATTCGTGCCGCTGATTGTCGGCTTCGGCTGCAACGTGCCTGCCATCATGGCGACCCGTACCCTGGAGAACGAACGCGAACGCAAGCTCACCATTCTCATGAATCCCTTCATGTCCTGTGGAGCGCGTCTGCCGGTGTACGCGCTGTTCGCCGCGGCGTTCTTTCCAAGCTCGGGACAGAACATCGTCTTTGCGCTGTACCTGACCGGTATCGCTGTCGCCATTGTTACCGGGCTGCTGATGAAGAGCACCCTGTTGCCAGGCAAGAGCAGCGGTTTCATGATGGAACTGCCGCCCTATCACCTGCCGACGCTGAAAGGTATTTCGCTGCGTGCCTGGGACCGGGTACGACTGTTTGTGAAAGAAGCCGGACAGATCATTATCCTGATGGTACTTGCGCTGAACCTGCTCAACTCTATCGGTACAGACGGCTCCTTTGGTAATGAAGACAGCGAAAAATCGGTGCTGAGTGCCGCCAGTCGTATCATGACACCGGCTTTCGCACCCATGGGCATCCAGGAAAACAACTGGCCTGCGGTGGTCGGGGTATTCTCCGGCATCCTCGCCAAGGAAGTCGTCGTCGGCACTCTGAACAATCTGTACTCCAGCCTGGCCACTGATGCTGCTGCCGGTGAAGAAGCCGACTTCGACCTTTGGCAACAGTTGAAGATGGCTGCTGCCAGCGTACCCGAAAATCTGTCCGCGGTGAGCGAATCTCTGCTCGATCCGATCGGTCTGAACATCGGTGATGTCAGCGACATCAGTACCGCGGCAGAAGAGCAGGACATCAACCAGGGTGTCTTCGGTGCCATGAACAGCCGTTTTGACGGCCAGGCTGGCGCCTTTGCCTACCTGTTGTTCGTGCTGCTGTATTTTCCCTGCGTAGCCACCATTGGCGCCATCAAGCGTGAAGCAGGCCGGCCCTGGGCAATATTCGTGGCAGCCTGGACGACCACCGTCGCCTACATCACTGCGGTCAGTTTCTACCAGGTCGCGACATACAGTGATCACCCCACAGCTTCCATTGCCTGGCTAGTGGGACTCTGGGGGAGCTTCACGCTGCTAATATACCTGTTGCGGCGCTGGGGACAGCGCGAGCAGGGACGGGCGACGCAACCAGCCAGGGCCCAGGCATGATACTGTCCGATATCCGGCGTTACCTGCAACAACGTGGCCAGGCCACTCTGGCCGATATCGCACTGCACTTCGATACAGATCCCGACGCCGTGCGCGGGATACTGGAGGTGTGGATACGCAAGGACAAGGTTTACAGAAAAATGGCTACCGCATCATGTGGTGGCAGCTGTACTCAGTGTGATCCGGCGGCGACAGAAATCTATGTCTGGACAGAGTCAACGACAAACAGCCGGCCGGTGCTGCCCGCCGGCTGTGAGCAGTAGGTTCAGAGCTTCCCTGGATTGATCTTTTTCGTGCTGGATCTATCTGCTGCTGGTAAAAGCAGCTCAATCCGTTTTCGATAAAGCGGACGATGGGTGATCCCTGATCACATCAATAAAAATCCTGCCAAAGCGCGTCAGCTTCTGTTCGCCGACACCGCTGATCGTGCTCAGGGTATCCTCGTTCATGGGCCGTTGAGTCGCCATTTCCCGCAAGGTGCTGTCGTGAAAAATGGCATAGGGAGGTACACCCTGCTCCCGGGCCAGTTGCAGGCGTCGGGTACGTAGTGCTTCGAACAGCGGCTGATCGCAGGCACGCAGTTCAGCGACTGTTTTTACTTTTTTCTGTTTGGTTTTTTTGACTGCCCTGGCTTGATGGCGCAGCTGTAGTTCTATTTCCCCACGCAATAAAGGGCGGGCCTTTTCTGTCAAGAGGAGGGCACCGTGACCTTGCGGGTCGATATCGAGATAGGCCTGAGCAATCAACTGGCGCATGATGTTGCGCCATTCCGGCGCGCCGTGTTCTTTACCGATAGCAAAGGTACTGAGCCGGTCGTGGCGGTTATTCCGAATACGCGGATCATCCTTGCCGGTCAATACATCGATAACATAATTGACACCGAAGCGCTGGCCGGTGCGATAGACGCAGGAAAGCGCCTTTTGCGCAGCCTCAGTCCCATTCCAGGTTACCGGCGGTTGAAGACAGGTATCACAATTTCCGCAAGCGGTGGCCGGTGTTTCGCCGAAATAGCTCAGCAGCGCCTGGCGGCGGCAACTGGTCAGCTCGCAGAGCCCCAGCATGGTTTCCAGCTTGTGGTGTGCGACTCGTTTAAACTGCTCTTCGGCATCCGATGCACTCATCATCTGCCGCAGCATAATCACATCCTGCAGACTATAGGCCATCCAGGCATTGGCAGGCTGACCGTCCCGGCCAGCACGACCGGTTTCCTGATAATATGCCTCGATGCTTTTCGGCAAATTGAGATGGGCAACAAAGCGGACATCCGGTTTATCGATACCCATGCCGAAAGCGATGGTGGCGACAATGATCACCCCGTCTTCTCGCAGGAAGCGCGCCTGGTGTTCACGACGCAAGCGCTCCGGCATACCGGCATGATATGGCAAGGCCTGCCTGCCTTTACCGCTGAGCCAGGCCGCCACCTGTTCTACTTTTTTGCGGGAAAGACAATAGACAATCCCCGCATCGTGTGGATGTTCGTGTTCGATGAAACGCCACAAACGCTCGCGCGGATTTTGCCCTTCACTGATGGCATAGCGGATATTGGGGCGATCGAAACTGTTAACGAAAACCGCTGCCTGTTGCAGCTTGAGCTGCTCGATAATCTCGGCGCGGGTGCGCTGATCGGCGGTAGCGGTCAAGGCAATGCGCGGCACCCCGGGAAACCGCTCCTGAAGAACGGAAAGCTGCTGGTATTCCTTGCGGAAGTCGTGCCCCCATTGCGACACGCAGTGCGCTTCATCGACGGCGAACAGCGCCGGCCGGGTACGCGCCAGCAGATCCAGCATGCGTCGCGTCAACAGGCGCTCGGGCGCTATGTATAGAAGATCCAACTCACCGTCAAGCAAGGCCTGCTCTGTAGCTCGCTGGGTTCTGCTGTCTTGCGTGGAATTAAGAAATGCGGCCTGCAATCCCAGTTGCCTCAGCGCATCCACCTGATCCTGCATCAAGGCAATCAGGGGTGAAATAACGATCCCCACACCGGCGCGCACAAGCGCCGGAATCTGATAACAGAGCGACTTGCCGCCACCGGTGGGCATCAGCACCATGGCATCCCGGCCATCGAGCAAGGCCTGGATAATGTCCGCTTGATGATGACGGAAATCGTGATAGCCAAAGGTGTTTTTCAGTATTTGACGTGCGTTTTCCATAATCCGCCAGTTAAATCCGCTGCCCTGATTTCATTCTCTCCAATCCGTATTTCTCACCACCAGGGGCAGGAAGGTCTCAAAGGTTTTCAAAAATAGCGGATTCCCGTTTGTGTGCACCGTACCGTCCGTTAACAGCGTGGACCTGAAAAGCCTTCCACGGACATTGGCTAACATGTTGTTCCTTTGTGGCCTTCGTGTCCTTGGTGGTTAAGGATCGTAAAAATCCAGGCTACACCACTCCGGCCTGAACAACCATGAATAAGCGGCTACTGCCAGCCGATCACTTCGTATCCACGGTCACGCAGACATTTTTGCACAAAGTTCTTGTACACGGGCGACGTTTCACTGGAATTCATGGTGCCCCGCACCGTGCCTGCAGCGGCCCCCGCCGCCGCACCGGCCAGGGCCCGCTCACCGGCGCCATTTCCCCGCACCAGACCCCAGGCGCCGGCAGCTGCCCCGCCGACGGCGGCACCACCTGCCGCCTGTCTGGCCACCTTGCCATCCTTGCTCTCCGCCACACCGGAGCCGCTGGCCAGCTGCCGGCACTCGGCGATATCCCTGTCGGCTGCCACCTGGCCGACCTGTTTCAAATGATTATTGGGATAGAGAACCGGATTCGGTGTACCCGCGCAAGCAGTAAACAACACACAGGCGGCAAGCATGCACAGGCTGCCACGCGTGAATCCATTGCCCCGCGTAGAACAGCTGCTTATCTCATTCATAGCACCCCCCAAGTGTCTGGTACGGCACGATAATCACAAAAAACGACCCTCCCGGTTGTTGCGGACAACAAGCTGGCGCACCGGGACTAAGTATAATGGTAGAATTATGGCATATTTGCAGCGGCAATCAGTGGTTCTTTTCCCCTGTTAACGACCCGGAGACAATACTGATGAAACCTGAATTTAGATGCATGGCACTGCCGACCGCGATGACCCTGGCTGTATTGTTTCTGCTGACTCCCTGCCTGCTCATGGGTGAACAGATTGACGCTGTCGACAAAACAGTGCCGTACCTGATCAATCATGTATCCGGGTCGGGTCTGACATTTATTCGTAACGCCGACAGATATACATCAGTTGAAGCGGCCGAACACATGGGTAACAAATACCGGCATTTCAGGGAGGATATCAAAACAGCCGAGGACTTTATCGAGCGCTGTGCAAGCAGGAGCCTGCTGAGTGGAAAACCCTACCTCGTCATCAATGAACAGGGTGAACAAGTCAGGACCAGCGAATGGCTCGAGGCTGCGCTGGCAGATTACCGGGCCCGGAACACAGGCACTTCACAGTAACCGGCTGCCAGACGTTACTGATTCGAAAACCCTGGAACCGCGAGATACCCTATGATGGAAGGTATGCTCACAAAGACAGCTTTATTGTATTCAGGCGGAGCGCTCCTGCTGAGCCTGTTGCTGCAATCCTGCGCGACAAGCAACCTTCATTCAACACCTGCTATACAGTCGTATCAGAACCCGAATTCAGATGTTTTCGGCTCTGATGAAAGCAGTGATCCGGCGCTCAGGGTCATGACGCTCAACCTCGCGCACGGTCGCGGGGAGAGTTTTCACCAGTTATTGCAGCGATCCGATACCACCCTGGCTAACCTGGGGGCAATCGCAACCTTGTTCAAGACCACCGATGCCGATGTGGTCGCCCTGCAGGAAGCCGATGGTCCGTCGTTCTGGAGTGGCAATTTCGACCACGTTGAGTACCTTGCCAGGCAGGCGTCCTTCGGGCGCTCGGTACGCGGTGCCCACGTCGATGGCATCGGCCTGTCTTATGGGACTGCCCTGCTGGCAAACCTGGAACTCCAGGATGCCCAGGCGATTACCTTTGAACCCAGCCTGTCACCGGTCCCGAAAGGTTTCGTGGTATCGACTATCCGCTGGCCCGGCATGCCCTGTGTTGACATTGACGTCGTATCGATCCACCTGGACTTTGCCAGTGAATCGATACGCAGAAAACAGGCTGGCGAGTTGATCGAAACATTGCGGGCAAGAAACCGGCCGGTGATCGTCATGGGTGACATGAACAGCGAGTGGCAATTGCATGAAGACTCAACCGTGCAATACCTCATCCAGGAACTCACGCTGTCTGCGTACAGCCCGGAACGAACTGACCTGGACACTTTTCCTGCTTTTGGTGAACGTCTCGACTGGATACTGGTTTCACCCGAACTCAAGTTCCGCTCATACCGTGTCCTTCCCGATGCCGTCTCGGATCATCGTGGCGTAGTCGCTGAATTGGTCCTGGATAATGCAACCCGTGCAAGCGCTGTACAGGAGTCTTGTTCCCTGGTTCAGTCTATTCCTTGAGCTTGATCTTGATGCGGCCGTCTTCGACCTGTATGTTTTCAACACCGTCAGAGAAGGACTTCCAGAAACCTTCATCGGCACCGAACTCACCGACCAGGTCGATATTCTTCAAACCACCGAGCCAGGCATTGGGCACCGGCACGCCCATGACACTGACACCCTTCAGGACAATGACGGGCTTGCCACTTGCGTAGGCCATTTCCACACCGGCATTAAAACGCAGGGTCTTGCCACCGAGTACCGGAAAATCCTCCTCCAGTGGCACCAGAAGTTTTGCACTGACAAGGTCATCCGACAAGTCGATGGCGAGTTTTTTCGCCAGATCCGTATTCTTCGCCAGCAAAGCGTTGAGTTCCCGCTCATTGAAACTGACCTCGCGCCGGGCACCTTCCTCACTGTAGCGCTCGGGTTTCAGAAAACCCCGCTGGTCAATTTCAGGGGGCTGATCCGTAACCCGTCCCGGCTGCTTGACATCGACGTCATAACCCAGCGCCCTGAGCTTTCCTTCCAGAACCTGCTCTTCCTTGACGTTCAGCTCGACGGGCTTGAACTCCCTGGCAAACACGTAGGCTTTCAGAAACCAGTAGGTGCCGCCAATGCTAATAACGACTGTCAGCAGAATAATCAACAGAACCTGGGGCCAGCGCAGACCTCGATTCACAGGGGCATTATCAAGGTTGTTGGTTTCGGAAGTCATACTAACACTCTGCTATCAGTTGTCGTCCACATCGTCCACATCCAGCTGACCCGACATACGTCTGCGAATATGTGACCACGACATCCCCGTTGCCATAATCGCTGACAGCATGGTAAGAACCACGTAGGTCAGCACAGTGGTATTCTCCACTGACAGCACGTTGTAATCGATCAAAACCCAGGTCAGGGCTGCGAAAAATGCGATGGCCAGGAAGGTGCCTATCTCACCCAGTGAACGCACGGTAGAGCGTATATAGATGACCCAGCCGATCAGCAGCACAACACCCGCAAACACGAGCACTGGATCAAGCGTGTCCAGTGAGTCCATGAGCCAGTGATACCAGGAATAGCCCGAGGGATTGTAGGTACAGAATACCAGCACCAGCGCCATCACGAATCGAATCAGAAAGCTGGAGAAACTGAAACGTTTTAGCGCCATGATATGACGACCTCAAGATAGAATGGAAAAAAACGCGGGCTTGAGTATAACTCAGTTATTCAGTGCCTCAAAAAGACAGGCAGCGGATCGGCTCGCTCCGCATAAGACGGAAAGTTCAATAGCTACTCTCGCAGCTTGATATCCGGTTCCATGTTAATTCTGCCATCTTCTTCCAAGATGCCGATTTTGTCACCTTCCGCACTGAACACCACGGGAACGGACTCCTGAAACAACGGCTTACGTATAAACCTGAGTTGCCAACCAAAGCCTTCTATCTGACGCAATGCAAGCATTTGCATTTCGTTCAACACTTCCTCCAGACGATCCGGGACCGGCTTGTCGCCTTTGCGTTTTTCACTATCCATGTCGTCCGCCCTTTTCTTTCCAATCACCGCGAATGCGAGCCATGCCGTTTAAGTCAAGAGGCCATGAACAATCAGCAGGACCCGGGCTCAACCGAATGTTGTTCCTCGCTCTTACTCTAGTCAATGCTTAAACCGAAATAAGTGATGACGAGTTCTTCATCACCTGTATTCTTCACTTCGTGTTCTTCACGCGGTTCAACCAGCGCACACACACCTGGCCGCAACTTGAAACTCTTACCCTCAATTCGTATTTCCCCTTCACCGGATTGTACAAAAAAGACCTCCCCCATATTTTCATGCTGGTGAACGGGTGCAACTTCCCCGATCGGGAAAACTGCCTGTGAGAAATTTGTCAGTTTGCCGAGTTCACCCGCTGTAATCATAACCCGCTTTTTTATCTTAGCGTTATGTGATACGTCCTGGTCCTGCAACTCGGCAAGTGACACTATTTTCATAACTGCATTCCCGCTTCATGGGCATCTATCAGACCGGCGCCATCATATCAGACTCAGAAACGCCGTCCTTCGGCGCGATATCGCGTCCAGGAAGCCGCTCCTACAGGATACGCCTTAATTCACCGGGTTGAAGCAACACACCGGCGACGAAACGCACATAGTCATCGCGTACCGATCTGTGGATAAACCGGAACCAGGCAGCCACCCCGAGACCGAGTAATAACAGGCGCAGGCCGTTCCAGATACCGGGAAAATCAACAAACAAGAGTATCACCAGTGGCCATACGTAGAGTAAACCACGTAAGCCGTGCTTGGCAGTGATCAAAATAATTGCAGAGAAGCGCAGGCTGCGCTGACGTCTGGAATTGTAACGGGCGAGAAATACCGCGCGCTCCAGGTCATTTTCAATCTCATCAAAGCGCTTCTGTTTCAATGCTCGACGATCTGCACACCGACCTGTTGCATTTCAGCCAGACCGCTATCCCGTGCATGGTCCTGGAAGCCCGGGTTATTCCAGAAGAAAGCACCCGGCATGGTG